>DAISJD010000024.1:0-33109 GCA_036821645.1 Aliidongia sp. | reverse complement strand
TATAAGGGACGGCCATGGCCGCGATGGGGGGACAATGCGGGCCCGGCACTGCGCGGCTGGGCTTACTCTGCGGGACTAATGGCGGGCCTAACGGGCGGGCCTAGCGGGCGGGCTGCGAGTGGGCGACGTACCAATCGATCAGGGCTGCGGCCTCAGGGCTGTCCCATTCCGCGATCCCTTCAAGGCGTCCGACCTCGTTGCCGTCCCGGTCCAACAGCAGGGTCGTCGGCAACCCGCGCGCCTTCACCCCACGGGCAACCTCGCTCGGCGGATCGAGATAGCGGGTGAGCCCGGTCAAGCCCTGGTTTTCAAGATAGGGCAGAACGGTCTTGGCCCCGCCGCGATCCTCGGCGATCGTCACCACGGCAAAATCGGCATTGTCGTGCCCCGCCTTCAATTTTTGCAGAGCCGGCAATTCCTTCACGCAAGGGGCGCACCAGGTCGCCCACAGATTGACCAGGGCGATTTTGCCTTTGAACGCCGTAAGATCGAGTTTCTGACCCGCATCGTCGAGAAAGCTGACCTGCGGGACTGGCGTTGGGTTTTCCGCCAGTTTAAACTCGGTCATCGTGCCTGCAAGCGGGGGACGATCCGATCCGGCCAGGGCCGTGCTGGCCATGAAACCGAGGCTTGCCGCCAAGACGACCAAGGAAATAGGTTTTGCTGTCATGCCGATAGCACTCTTTCACGGTGGAGTTTAGTCCAGATGACGACCGATATGACGCCTGAAACGGGTGCGGATCAAGCTTCTGTTGCACCGACCGGGGCAAATAGCATGTGGGGCGGGCGGTTCGCCGCCGGGCCCAGCGCCGTCATGGAAAAGATTAATGTGTCGATCGATGTGGATAGCCGTCTCTATCGGCAGGATATAGCGGGTTCCAAGGCTCACGCCGCCATGTTGGCCGCCCGTGGCATCATCAGTGCCGCCGATGCCGACGCGATCGCCGCCGGGCTCGATCGGGTCTTGGCCGAAATCGACTCGGGACATTTCATCTTCGATCGCGCCCTTGAAGATATTCACATGAATGTCGAGGCGCGCCTTGCCCAGTTGATCGGACCGGCCGCCGGGCGGCTGCATACGGCACGATCGCGCAACGATCAGGTGGCGACCGATTTTCGGTTATGGGTTCGCGACGCCCTCGATCGACACGATCGGCAATTGGCCATGATGCAGCAGGTCCTGATCGCCCAGGCCGAACGCTATGCCGATGTGATCATGCCGGGCTTCACCCATTTGCAACCGGCGCAACCCGTCACCTTCGGCCATCACCTCATGGCCTATGTCGAGATGTTCGGGCGCGATCGCGGGCGACTGCGCGATTGCCGGGCCCGGCTCAACGAATCCCCATTGGGCTCTGCCGCCTTGGCCGGGACATCCTTCGCCATCGACCGGCACCAAACGGCGGCGGCATTGGGGTTCGATCGACCGATGGAAAACTCCTTGGACGGTGTGTCGGATCGGGATTTCGCCATCGAATTCATGGGGGCCGCCGCCATTGCGGGGATGCATCTTTCGCGCCTTGCCGAAGAATTGGTCTTGTGGACATCCGACCAATTTCGGTTCGTGCGCTTGTCCGATGCGTTTTCGACCGGCAGTTCGATCATGCCGCAAAAGCGCAATCCCGATGCCGCCGAGTTGGTACGCGCCAAGACCGGTCGTCTTTTGGGGGCCTTCGTCAATCTTTTGGTGATGATGAAGGGCTTGGCCCTCACCTACGGCAAAGATATGCAGGAAGATAAGGCCCCGACCTTCGATGCGTCCGACACGCTGGAACTTTGTCTTGCGGCCGCAACCGGCATGATCGCCGATTTGGAGGCCCGCCCGGATATGATGCACAAGGCGACGGCGGGCGGTTTCATGACCGCGACCGACCTTGCCGATTGGTTGGTGCGCACGCTGGACCTGCCCTTTCGCGAGGCGCACCATATCACCGGGGCCATCGTGCGCCGGGCCGAAACCCTGGGGGTCAGCCTCGATTGCCTGCCCTTGGCGGAGATGCAGGCCATCGATGGGCGCATCCATGACGGGGTCTTTGCGGTTTTATCTGTAGAACGGTCCGTCGCCAGTCGTACGAGTTTCGGCGGCACTGCCCCCGATCAGGTAAGGGCCCGCATTGCCGCCGCAAAGGCGCGATTCCTGGCCTGAACCCAGGCCAAAAACGAAAAAGGACGGGGAACCCCATTTATGGTGTCCCCCGTCCTCTCTGGTTTTCCCTTGCTTTCGCCCAATCGGATATCGATCCGGGCGGATATCGATCCGGGTTAAAATGTCAGGGTCAGGCCGTCGTAAGAAGGAATGATCTCGACCGCATGATCGCGGCGGGTGATTTCTTCATACCGCTTGGTTTCGAGATAGATTTTATGGATCTGATGATCGTCGAAGGCCGGTTCGTGATGGAACAGGCATAGTTTCTTGACCCGTGCATATTGGCACAGTTCAACCCCGACCACATTGCTGGAATGCCCCCAATCTTCCTTCACCGACGCCGTGTCGGCCAAGGAATACATGGCATCGAAGATGACCATATCGGCATTCTTAAAAAAACTGACGACGGAATCGACATCGTCCTGACGGTCGAGTTTATGTTCCGAATCGGTTGCATAAACCAGGGTCTGACCGTTTTTCTCAAACCGATAGCCGTACGAATCATTGGTATGGAGTTGGAGCTTCGGGGTCACCTTGAAACCGCAAATATCGTAGTGACGACCCGGTTCGAGGGTGATGAACTCGATCGTTGCGGGAAGTGCGCCATATTCGACAGGAAAACAGGGGCCGGCATGTTGACCGCGGAACGCGGCCTCAAGTTCCCGATGACAGCCATAGATTTTGATCCGGTTGCCGGGGATATAGGCGGGAATGAAGAAGGGAAAACCCATAATATGGTCCCAATGCAAATGGGACATCACAACATGATAGGTCTGCGGCCGCCCCGGCCCAAACCGGGTCATCATGGCAATGGCCAATTCCCGGGCACCCGACCCCATATCGCAGATGAGATGTTCATCCGTATCGGTTTTGATTTGAACGCAAGACGTATTGCCGCCATACGTGGCGCGTTCTGGAAAACTACAGGTTTCCAACAGGAAACGGCGCGCCTCTTCTTCCGACTCGATCTCTTTGCCCCGTGCCTTGACGAGGGCCCCGACCAGGCGTTTTTCCAGCGTCGTCCCGGACATCGCAGTCGGCAACGAACCGCGCGTGCCCCAAAATGTTACATCCATTGCGCTCCCCCGATCGCGCCAGGCAGCCGCAAGATTACCCTGCACCCATTCAAGATTGAACGCTGGGCGTCATCGCGGCCAAAGCTTCCCGGACACTGGAGTAGCACGAAAACACCATATTGAAACGACTGATCGAAAAAATTTCTTCAATAATCGGCTGCATCGCAGCGATGCTGAGTGTGACACCGTTCGCCTTGGCAGAGCGTGAGGCGACCATCAAGGCGCGCAGACCAGCATTGCTGATATATTCCAGTTGGGACATATCGACAACGACCGCACCTGACGGCTGGCTCACGCTGCCGACCGATGCAAGCAGGGCCTCGCGAAAAGGTTCCACGCTGGCATAGTCGATGCGATCCGTCGGCGTCAGAACGACGTTGGAACCGATCGTTGTCTGCGTCATCTGCATCGTCTCTTCCTCAAGGCTTATCATTGCCTCGGTGATCCTCTGTCTTGGTTTATGGTGCAACGACTAAACAATTACTGAAGAACCTTGTCCATACTAAGGCAGACATTGCGGCTCTTGTGTGACCGACCGGCTGTACCGAGATACGAGCCATGTTTTCCTGTGTAGTTTGCGACAAAATAAACCATTCTAACATGCAAAGTTTCGGTAGGAGCCGTGCTTACGTATTCTTTTTTGCGGAAACCTAGCAAATTCATTCCCGTATTAGTTTGATACTCGCTCGGTCAACAGGGAAATTGAAGCCGATTTTATTAAAAAAAACAGATAAATTTTATGTGTTCGTCCTGTGTTGTTGCGGTGCAATAGTATTCGTTTTTGCAGTGCGATCCAGAAAAGTACGGGGGCTGAGGGTTTCAAACGATTTGATTACAGCGGACTTTGCATCGACAAGGCTATTAGCCATTAAGAAAGTTTATTTTCTTTTAAGAAGGTGACAGATTCAGGCAGCATCAAAAAAATTGAATGACGAGTATTGTCATCGCAATTTATAAAATTTAAAAATATTTTTTCATCAAAAAAACAAAATATTTATCCTTATAAAAAATAAATTTTACCTAAAAATTTATTTATACTAAATAATTCTACTTAATATATATATTTAATTTTGTGTACGACTCCTTTTTTCACATTTTATTCTTATTTACTATAAAATTTAATAAAATTGTTTGCTTCACACTTGCCTCAGATGACCCCACCGCACTTCAATAGGATGATCACCCCCCTAGGAGATAAAATCTCGCAAAAATGTGATGGCGGGAAAAAGGTGAAAGTTCGAAAATTTTGTCCGATTATCTGGTCAGATCATTATGCGGCGCTTAAATCAAAAAAATTGTCTGACGACTCGGATATTTTGCATCGGGGATGCCAGAAAGGAACGGAAATAAGAAGAAAATATCCGCAGCACATCCTTATTGTGGTGTGCGCTTACAAGTGTGGCTATAGTGCCGTGCGCGGCGGTCGGATCCGCACGGATCTTGACTGCGCCATCTCTTGTGAACCGGACGCTGCATCATGACCACTCTCCTCGTCAATGGACAATCCCACACCGTGGATGTCGAGCCGGAAATGCCGCTGCTTTGGGCATTGCGCGATGTTCTGGGACTGACCGGAACTAAATACGGATGCGGGATTGCCGAATGTGGTGCCTGTACCGTCCACGTGAACGGTGTCGCGATCCGATCCTGTTCGACCAGCGTCGCCGATGTGGCCGGTGCCAAAATTACCACGATCGAGGGCCTGTCCCCCACCGGTGACCATCCTGTGCAACAGGCATGGCGTGAAGAGGATGTCCCCCAATGCGGCTATTGTCAGTCCGGCCAGATCATGGCCGCCGCCGCTTTTCTAAATGAGCACCCAAAACCGAGCGAGGCTGAAATCGCAGCGGGTCTCACCAATATTTGTCGGTGCGGCACTTATCCGCGCCTTAAAAAGGCGATCGTTCGGGCTGCCGATCTTGCAGCCGGCACGCGGGGAGATCGGCGATGAATGCACAGACGATGCACCATAAGGCCGACGGTTCGGCCGCGCGCGCGGAACGGGGCGATGGGATGAACCGACGGCAATTTTTGGTGACGGCCATGGCGGCGGCCGGCGGTATGGCAATCGGCGTCGGATCAGGGGCCGATGCGGCAACCATGACCGCCGACCCGGCCGCTAAAATCAACCCACCCGGCAGTGAACTCAATGCTTGGATCGTCATTGATCCGGCCGGCAAGGTTCTGATCCGCGTCGCCCAATCTGAAATGGGCGAAGGCATTTTCACGGCCTTGCCGATGATCGTCGCCGAAGAATTGGGGTGCGACTGGGCCGATGTGCGGGCAGAATATGCCGATGCGGGCCGCAATCGCGAAACCAAGGTCTATCGGTCCATGTTGACCGGGGGCAGCGGTGCCGTGCGCCGATCGCGTGAAATGCTGCAACAGGCGGGGGCGAGCGCCCGAGTAAGACTGGTCGCGGCGGCGGCCAAGAAAATGATGGTCGATCCCGCAACGCTCGTCGTTGAAAAGGGACATGTCCATCATCGGCCGAGCAAGCGGTCGCTCGGGTTCGGCGTCTTGGCGGCAGATGCTGCCGGAGTAGCGATCGCCCAAGAACCGGCGATCAAGACCCCCGATCAATTTACCCTGATCGGTCAACCCGTGGCGCGGCTCGACACGCCGCACAAGGTGACGGGCAAGGCCCTCTATGGCATCGATGTACGACTGCCGGGCATGCTCTATGCCGCCGTCGCCGTCTGTCCCGTTTTCGGCGGAACCGTCAAATCTTTCGATCAGTCCGCCATTCTGTCGCGCCGTGGGATCAAGGCCGTCGTCAAGATCGATAACGGTGTCGCCGTCGTGGCCGATAATTTCTGGCGCGCCAAAGAGGCGTTGGCCGTTCTGCCTATCGAATGGGACAAGGGGGCCGGGGCCGGAACCGACAGTCGCGGGTTTGCCGAAGACTATCGCCGCGCCTTGGATGGGGAAACCGTGGTCGCCAAGAAAAACGGCGACCCTGCCCCCCTGCTTGCCGCCGCAAAACAACCGGTTGGCGCCCTTTACGAGGTTCCCTACCTTTCCCACGCCCAGATGGAGCCGCTCAATTGCACGGCCCATGTCACGGATCAGAAGGTCGAAGTCTGGATCGGTACGCAAAATCCCGATTCCGCCCTGGAACAAGCAGCGAAAGCGGCGGGCAGGCCGATCGAACAGGTCGTGCTGCACAATTGTTTCCTGGGCGGCGGCTTCGGTCGTCGCGCGGTCAATGATGAATTGACCCAGGCCGTCACCGTGTCGATGGCCGTCGGCGCACCGGTCAAACTGATCTGGACCCGGGAAGAAGATATGCGCCACGGCCGTTATCGCCCGCAAGCGGCGATCCGGTTCAAGGCTGCGATCGATGCGACAGGCGTGCCGCAAGCCCTGGAAGTGTGCACGGCCGTAGGCTCGCTCGTGCGTTCACTTGGATTCGGCAAGGCCGAAAGCGGCTTTGAAGGGGCCGCGATCGAGGGCTTGGCAAACATGCCCTATAAAATTCCCAATTTCGAAACGCGCTGCGTCCTCAAAAACACCCATGTGCCGGTCATGTTCTGGCGGTCGGTCGGTAGTTCGCAGAACGCTTTTGCGATGGAATCCTTCATCGATGAAATGGCGCATGCGGCGGGCAAAGACCCGTTGACCCTACGCCGCGACTTGCTGGACGGGCACGAGGATTATCTCAAAGTTCTGGACCTGTTGGCGCAAAAGGGCGATTGGGGCAAACCGCTACCCGCCGGACGGGGTCGGGGTCTTGCGATCCACGAATCTTTCGGCACGATCGTGGGTGAAATCGCCGAGGTTACGGTCGGTCAAGGCGGCACGGTCAAGGTCGACCGGGTCGTCGCCGTAGTCGATTGCGGCCATGTCGTGAACCCGCGAACCGTCGAGATGCAGATGGAAAGCGGCATCATCTATGGCCTGACCGCCGCCCTCACCGGGGCGATCACTATCAAGGATGGGGCGGTCGTCGAGGGGAATTTCGATACGTATCCGGTGATGCGGCTCGCCGACAGCCCGAAGATCGAGACGTATTTCTCTCTCAGCAAAGGAACCCGGTGGGGCGGTATCGGAGAACCCGGCACCCCGCCGATCGCACCGGCCCTCTGTAACGCGATCTTTGCCGCAACGGGCAAGCGCATCCGGGCCTTGCCGTTGCTGCGCGATGGCAAGATCGCCTAGCGCATGATCCTGTGATCCCGTAAAAGGGCTCGCCAAACAATCGGCATGATGGGGGCACGCCCAATAGCGGTGTGCCCCCCTCCTTCACATCGGCCTATGGGGGATCAGACCTCGTCCGGCTCGGCATAAAGCGAGGATAACGTGTCGAGCAATTGGTCGTGGGTCCGACCAAGGTGCTGACGCATGGCATCGACAGAACGGTCATAATCGCATGACGCCATCAGGGCTGCGATGTGTCGATGTTCCTGCCATCCAAGACGGCGACCGGCGGGACTACTGAAAATCAGCCAACGCACCCGATACAAGCGCCTCGAAAGATCCGCCTGCATCGCGATCAGGGTTGAATTGCCCGAGATCTCGGCAAGGGCCGCATGAAAGGCCCCACCCGACTGCACGGACAGGTCGGGATCGTTTTGATCATGTTCGCCCGCATCGGCTAAGGCCGCAATACGGGCATGATCGGCCGCACTGGCACGACGCGTCGCAAGGCGAACGGCTTCACATTCAATGGTGACGCGCTGACTGCATAAGGCACGGATATCATGGATGTCGAGCGGGGCGACGAGACACCCATCGGCCCGACAGATCAGCAATCCGCTTGATTCCAACTGACGCAAGGTCATGGCGGATAAAGGTGTCGGTTCGTCAAGAAAATCGGTCAGATCTGCAAAAGATAAAAACTCTCCTGGGCGCAAATCCATATGCAGGATTGCGGCCTTCAGGCGGTTTTGAAATTTTGAAATTTTATTCATGGATGTTTTCGATAACAAAACCGTAAAAACTTAGATAAAAAGGTAATATCCTGAATTAAATTTTCTAACAATAATAATATTCATAAAATTTGCTGTTTTTTGATTTTACTTGTCATCGGACAATTTTGTAATGTTATTTTAATTATATAATATTAACATCATGGCACATTTCTTTTGCTTTATTATTAAACATATATAATTTATATGGATCCAATAAACGAACCGCAAGGACACCCGCCCGATCGGGAATTGACTCATGAGAGCAATCGGGGCGTAACGGGAGTGTTGATAGTATCTTGGAATATAAGGTGTTATAACGTCGATTGTGGTTTGCATCCGACCGGGTCCATCGTTAGACTGGGCGTCGGCAGTTAGAGAGAGCGTAAATGCCTCTACAACGGGTTGGCCTCCTTCCGAAAAAACCGATGTCGGGACGAACGAGCCTGTGACCGGCAAGACACTGAGAAGCAAAGCGGGAACGAAGATGAACGTGAATGAAGAAGCCGCCCTCGCCTTGGGCCCTGAGGCAAAGGTCGAGGATTTGGGCATCGTCATTGGCGCAAATTTAAAGCGTCTGCGCACGAAGCGCGGCCTATCGCTCGAAGCTCTGGCCCGTCTTGCGGGGGTCAGTCGCGCCATGATCGGCCAAATCGAAGGCGGGCGTTCGATGCCGACCATTGGGTTGCTTTGGAAGATCGCGCGCGCACTCGACGTGCCGTTTGCCGCCCTCATGGGGGGCGGCACCGGCGGTGGCATGACGGTCATGCATGTCGACCGTTCCAAAGTTCTGTCATCGCAGGATGGCGGATTCGTTTCACGGGCCCTTTTTCCCTATGACAGCGAACGGCGCGTCGAATTTTACGAACTGACCTTGCGTCCCGGCACCGTGGAAGAAGCCGAAGCCCATGCGCCGGGAACGACGGAAAACCTGACAATCTCCGCTGGCACGGTGGAAATTACCGCCGGGGCCGAACGCAGCATTTTGCATGCCGGGGATTCGGTCTTTTTCCATGCCGACCAAACCCATTCCTACCGCAATGTCGGTGCCGACACGGCCACCGTCTATCTGGTCATGACCTACGGTCATACGATCGGGTAATACCGTGTCGGCCAACAGCCTCGTGCTGCGGCGGCACACGCATGAGCGCCCGACGGATCAGGGCTCGTCCGCGTCGGGCCCTTCGTCGGTTTCGACCCGATAGACGCCCCCCAGCCACCGATGCAGATCGACCTGCTGACATCGTTTCGAACAGAACGGCCTCTGCGCCCGATTTGAGGCGGGCTTGCCGCAAATCGGACAGGCCGGGGCCAAAGGATCGTTCACATGCGGGTCATCCATCGTAGCCTCTTTGGGGATGTCAGGCATTACATATATCGGCAAGTGCCGGGCCATCGCCCGGCTCAGAGAAGGTCGATCGACTCATCATCGCGACCCGTTTCCGCCTCCACGCGGATGTCACGCCCGATCGTGCGCGTCAGTTCCGCCATGAAAGGCGCTAAAGGCCCCTTCAAGGCATCGGCAACGGCGGGGGCGACCTTGACGATCATCACGCCCACACGAAACGGGGCCGATCGCATCTGGCGCAAGGCGGCAAGGGCCGTGGTACGGGCACTGCGCACACGCCGGATCGATCCGGGTGCCAGCATGCGATCGGCCAAGCTCTGCCCCATCCGCTTGCGGGTCAATTCAAAATGTCCGAGTCGGGTCCAACCATGGCATTCGACGGGAACCGGGTCGCTCGACACCGCCTCAGCCAAACAGGCCGCAATCTCAGCGCGATGATCGCGTACCGACATGGAAATGAAATCCACGACAATCGCCCCACCAATGGCGCGCAATCGGATCTGGCGCGCAATTTCCAGGGCGGCCGCCCGATTGACCGCCCGAATGATCTCGTGCGAACGCCCGCGCCCACCGGCGGCAGACCCTAGATTCACATCGATCGCACAAAAACCAGTCGCAAGCTCGATCACGAGATCACCCCCGCCCGACAACGACACAAAGGGGTCGAGCGCCTGATCGAAAGCGGCGTCGATGCCGTGACGACCGGCGAAATCGGCTCCCTGATCACACTGCAACAAGGGCACCAAACTGGGTTCGCGCCGCATCAGAATCTGACGCGCCTCGGCATAGGCGGCCCGATCATTCACAAGAATCGTCCCACATTGCGGCCCAGCCGCCAGCAAGACCCGTTCCAAAGCGCCGACTTCTCGGTCGAGCCGCACGGGCGGTTTCATCCCTGCAATCGCCGTCATGATCGCCTGATATTGGCGGCGCAACGTTTCGACATCTTGGGCGAGATCGTCCGCCTGTGCGCCGAAGGCATGACTGCGCACGACGATCCCTTCCCCCGGTTCGATGAGCGGGGCGAGCAAGGCGGAAAGGCGGGCGCGTTCAGCCGGGGCCAATTGACGCGATACGGCGATGCCGGGTTTTCCCGGCGTCCAAACCCCAAGACGCCCATGGAACGATAGAGACGCCGTTACCTCATGGGGTTTGTCGTCGAACGCGTCTTTCACCACTTGGACCAGCAGTTTTGCCCCTTCGACCGGCATCAATCCACCTGGCAGCTCAAGCCCCGGCAGAAAGGCGGGGCGATCCAGACCGAGATCGACGAAACAGCCGGGCAAAGCCGGTAACACCCGTAAAATGCGCCCTAAAAACAAAACCCCGACGAGACTCCCCCCCTCGTCCCGTTCCAGACACAGATCGATGACCTGCCCCTGCTCGCTGATCAGCCCCCGAATCTCGCCTGGCGATACGCAGAGAATGAGGGCACGATGCGCCGACATCATCGTCATCATACCGCCTTGAGGGCGCGCCCGATCAGTAGCTGACTGGTTTCGAACAAGGGTAAGCCGACGATATTACTGTAGGAACCGATAATCTCGCGCACGAACCGCGCGGCAAGCCCCTGCACCGCATAGCCGCCCGCCTTGCCGTGCCACTCATTGCTGGCGAGATACCACGCGATTTCGCGCTCATCCAACCGTTTCCACACCACGGCCGTCTGGACATGGCGGGTCGACACCGCCCCGTCCGGTGCGATGAGGGCGACGCCGCCATGCACCCGATGACGACGTCCCGACAAAAGATGCAGACAAGACGCCGCAGTCTCGCGATCCTCCGCCTTCGGCAGGATGCGCCGACCGCAGGCGACGACCGTATCGGCGGCTAAAACGAATCGACCGGGATGACGCGCCGCCACGAGACGGGCCTTTTCCAGGGCCAGACGATCCGCATGTTGTGCCGGGGTTTCGTGGGCCGCGGGGGTTTCATCGAGGTCGGCTGGATCGACATGGTCGGCCGGAAAACCGATTTGCTGCAATAAGGCAACGCGGCGCGGCGATGCGGAAGCCAGAACAAGCGGTGCCGACAAAGGCGACCCCGCCGCAAATCGGCCATCCTGCGCATCCGACATGATGTTATCCGTCACTCTGAACCCGCCCATACTCTGCGAAGTCACCCCGGTCCTGGGTTTGCAGCGCACAGCCCCAACCATGACCAAAATGCGATCGCACGCGGAAATCCCGCACCTAAAACCGAAGCACAGGCTCGTTCCCGCTCAATCCTTCACAGGAAACGTCACTTAAACCGGAAAGTAATCCGGCCCTTCGACAAATCGTACGGCGTCATTTCTACGTTGACCCGGTCGCCCGCAAGAACGCGGATGCGATTTTTGCGCATTTTACCCGAGGTATGGGCCAACACCTCGTGATTATTGTCGAGTTTGACGCGAAACGTGGCATTCGGCAGCAATTCGCTCACCGTGCCTGAAAACTCGATCATATCTTCTTTCGCCATACCGACCCTTGAGTTTTTTTAAATATTGAAGCACGAAAAACCGCAGCGCACGATGCCAAGAACGCGCGACACGGTTCATTTATTCCAGAAGCAGGCTCCCTTTATAACACAAAACCCGGCAAACACAGGGACCTCATGCCATACCCCAGAGCCGTAGCTGGGTTGCACTCATTGCCGTCACACCAAAGAGTGACACAAGATCGCTCACAATTTCCCCCAGCCCGTTACCTGAAACCGTTCCTTGATCCGGCGCATCAACCCGTCGCGGACCGCGCGATACGCATCGAGAACCGCATCGCGGCTGCCCTCGACCGCAGTCGGATCGAATGTCGGCCAAAATTCGACCGCACAGGCCATGGTTCGGGTCATTTCCAAGGCGGCATGATGGGCTTCGGGAGAGAGCGTGATGACGAGATCGAAAAACGCATCGTCAAGATCGTCGAAGCGTTTTGCCGTATGGGCACTGAGATCGATACCGATTTCATCCATGACCTGGGCCATGAACGGATCTTGTTCGCCCATGCGCACCCCGACGGAATCCACAAAAATCGCGTGACCCAACAGATGACGCAACATCCCCTCGGCCATCGGCGATCGAATGGAATTCAACGTGCAGGCAAAGAGAACCGCTGACGGCAAATCACGCATCGAATGGGGTCAGCCGCGAATATGCAACACGCAGAGCAGCGTATAAAGGCGACGGGCCGTATTGAAATCGACTCGAACCTTTTCCGCCAAACGTTCGCGCAATAATTCTGCCCCTTCGTTATGTAGGCCGCGCCGCCCCATATCGATCGCTTCGATCTGAGACGGGCTCGCCTTGCGGATGGCGTTGAAATAGCTTTCGCAGATCAAAAAATAATCCCGAATAATGCTGCGAAAAGATTGCATCGGCAAAATGATCCGATCGAGCGGTTGGCGATCCGGCGTCTCGATCTCGATCAGCAAGCGATTATCCTCAAGCGACAGATGGAGATGGAACGGCCCTTCCAATCCGCCTAAATGAACGAATTCATTTTCTTCCAGCAGATCAAAGATTGCAACGGCACGCTCGTGCTCGATATCCGGGCTGCGCCTGATGACGGTTCGTTCATCCAAGGTGATGGCAACGATGGCCGATTGCGGCATCATCCGCCCCGTCTCGTCCTGATCCATGGCCTGCACCTTTTTTCAGAATTCATCACCAGACCCTCATCACACGGCCTGCCATCGCTCAGTCTAGTCGCAAGGCGATTGACAGTGCGTGTGCATCGAGCCCTTCGGCCTCGGCAAGCGTGACGCCCGCAGGCCCGATCTGCCGCAGGCCCGCGAGATCGGCCCCGAGCATTGTCGTCCGTTTCATGAAATCGCCGACGCCGAGACCGGAAGAAAACCGCGCCGCCCGCGCCGTCGGCAAGACATGGTTCGGCCCACCGACATAATCGCCGACCGCTTCCGGCGTATAGCGCCCCAAGAAAATCGCCCCGGCATGGCGGATGCGCGTCGCCATCGCGTCGGCATTCTCGATCGCCAGTTCCAAATGTTCAGGGGCGACCTGATCGATCAGGGGGACCGCATCATCCAAGTGCGGCACCAGAATAATGGCCCCGAACCGCTGCCAACTGGCGGCGGCAATGGCCCGACGCGGCAGGCGGGTGAGATGATCGGCCACCGCCGCCTCGACCGCATCGGCAAAATCCGCATCGTCGGTCATGAGAATCGCCTGCGCATCCGTGTCATGTTCGGCCTGCGACAAGAGATCGGCCGCAATCCAGGACGGATTGTTCGCCCGATCCGCCAAGACCAAAATTTCCGACGGCCCCGCAATCGTATCGATGCCGACCGTCCCGAACACCTGACGCTTGGCTGCCGCGACATAGGCATTGCCGGGACCGACGATCTTATCGACCCGCGCGATGCTGGCCGTCCCATAGGCCAATGCGGCAACCGCCTGCGCCCCACCGATGCGATAGATTTCATCAACCCCGGCAAGATCGGCCGCCGCTAGTACCAGGGGATTGATCACGCCGTCGGGGGTTGGCACGACCATCACCAACCGGTCGACGCCGGCAACCTTGGCCGGAATCGCGTTCATCAGAACCGAGCTTGGATATGACGCCGTCCCCCCCGGCACATAGAGGCCGACGGATTGGAGTGCCGTCCAACGCCAGCCGAGCCGGATCCCGGCCGCATCAACCCAGGACCGATCAGTCGGTTTTTGCTGTTCGTGATACGTGCGAATGCGTGCCGCCGCAAGACGGAGCGCCGCCATCGTGTCCGGGGCGACGGCGTTTACGGCCGCCCGCACCGCGTCGGGTCCGATCCGAAGACGATCGAGGGTGAGATCGAACCGATCGAAGCGTTGCGTATAATCGAGCAGGGCCGCATCGCCTGACGCGCGAACCCCTGCGATGATGGCCTCGACCCTGTCTTCGACCGCGACTACCGCCGCACGGCCATCGTCAAGAAAGGCTGCGAAAGCAGCCGCAAATTCCGGTGTCGCGGCATCAAACCGACGGACGCGCCGCATCGTCTCAGGCTGCATGGTCGACGGCCCCCCGGAAAGCATCGATCCAACCGCTGACCTCGTCCGGTCGGGTTTTAAGGGCGGCGCGATTGACCACGAGGCGCGACGTGATATCCGCAACATGTTCGATCTCGACCAGACCGTTCGCCTTCAAGGTCGCCCCGGTCTGGACCAGATCGACGATCCGCCGACAGAGCCCAAGATTGGGGGCGAGTTCCATCGCCCCGTTCAATTTCACGCATTCCGCCTGAACGCCGCGCGCCGCGAAATGACGCTGGGTGATTTCGGGATATTTGGTTGCGACCCGCACGTGACTCCACCGGGTCGGATCGTCCTGGGCCACCTGAGATTCCGGCCCCGCCACCGCCAAATGGCAATGGCCGATCTTGAGATCGAGCGGTGCATAAATCTCGGGGTAATTGAATTCCATCAACACATCGTTGCCGGCAACGCCAAGATGGGCGGCCCCGAAGGCAACGAAGGTCGCCACATCGAAATTGCGCACACGGATGACTTCAAGCGTCGGGATATTGGTGGTGAACCGCAATTTTCGGGAATCGTCATTGGCAAAATCGGGTTCGATCTCAATACCGACACGGGCCAAAAGCGGCACGACCTGCTTTAGGATGCGTCCCTTGGGCAGCGCCAAGACCAACGTCTCAGGGGTGTGCATCAATCGTCTCCCTCACCTTAGTGCCGTCATCCCGGTCGTCCGGTGCAGCGACGCGCTTTTCTTGCAGTGCAACCATCGCACAAGGCAAGCCCTACGTGATATGATGCTTGCACAACGGCGATGCCCTACAGGGTCAAAGCTCCCCATGGCGCAGACCATAGCGGTCATCTCGCGCGCTCATCTGGCACCGTTCGGCACGATTAAGGTTTGCGCAACAAATACAAACCGAATCCAAGCGTGGTCCGGCCCCAGGTTAGATAAGCCTCGTGCCATGACCGAGCCCTGGCCGCCAAGTCGGCGGCCAGGGCCTCCGCCGGGTAGCGCCGCGCCCAGTCGAGCCGATTGCGGCAATAATACCCCTCGTACCAATCCCATTCCTCATCGCTGGCCGTCATACTGGCCAAAAGGTCGAACCCGGCGCTTTGGGCAAGGGCAGCCGTGCCGCGATGATCGCTGATCTCGTCGGGACCGCCGCCTAAAATCGCGAGATAGGCAGGATCGGGCGGTCGCCGCCAATGCGCCTCGCCCAGAATCAACAGGCCCCCCCGGGCCAACAGACGCGCGGCCGTCGCCAAAAACGGCTCGACCCCGCCCAAGGCCTGACTGGCCCCGTGGGACACCAAGACCGACACGGACCCCGCTTGCGGCAAATGCTGCTCGGCGGAGCCAAGGATAAACGAGACCCGATCCGGCACCCCGCGCCGACAGGCTTCGGCCTCGGCGATGGCGGCAAAATGCGGATTGATATCGAGGCCAAGCCCCCGTGCCCCTGGCCGGGCGGCCAGCAAATCCATGAGATAGGTGCCCTTGCCGCACCCGATATCGAGATAAAGCCCCCCATCGGGAGGGTCGATCAAGGATGTCACCGCCGCGAGCCGGGCACCCGACAAAGGATTGAGATAAGCGAGTTTGGCATGGCCGATGATCGTGTTGTGAAACATCGACGGCAAGGTGCGCAACTGCTCCGGGGTCGGCAAATCATCCAAAAGCATCAAAACGTCCCGTTCAACGTGTCGGCCTTCCCAGCCGAACCCGTTCCTTATAAAGGCAAAACCGCGCTTAATCCAGATCGTGCCGGGGGCGCCATTGGGTTGGCCAGGGCTCGCCGAAATCTTCCAATCGGGCCTCGATCCGCCCCACCGTCAAGAGAACGGCCCCGCCGCCGGAAAAATCGAGCCGAATCTCGTCCCCAACCGCTTGCGCCGCCAACAACGCCAAAAACCCGTCCTGGGCAAGGCCGCGAACCCGGACCCGGTTCACCGCGTCGAAGACCAATCCCGCCGAAACCCGCAAGGCCGGTTCGGCGGGATGTTCCCAGCAAAACCGATTGATCGCCAGCACGAACCGGCGCTCCGCCGCGAGATAGACCATATCGGTTCGGATCAGCACAGCATCCTGCACCATGCCGGACAGCACGGCCAAATCCGCCGCCGACACGGCCCTGAGGCGCAAACGGGTCATGGGCGACGGCCTTTCATCCGCAGCAAACCGGCATTATTCGCGGATCCGTTGGATATCCGCCCCGCAGGCGGCGAGTTTCGCCTCCAACCGGTCGTAGCCGCGATCCAAATGATAAACCCGATGCAACATCGTCTCGCCATCGGCCACCAACCCCGCCAGAACCAGCGAGACGGACGCCCGCAGATCCGTCGCCATAACCGGCGCCCCCGTCAGGCGCGGCATGCCGCGCACCAGGGCGGACGCCCCATGGACCGTGATATTGGCCCCCATGCGACAGAGTTCCGGCACATGCATGAAACGATTTTCGAAAATCGTCTCGGTGATCATGGCCGCCCCGTTGGCGACGCACATCAAGGCCATCATCTGCGCTTGAAGATCGGTCGGAAATCCGGGAAAGGGCTCCGTCATCACATCGACGCCGGCCACCCCGAGACGACCGTCCACGGCATGACCCTGCACCCGGATGCCGCCCTGTACCGCATCGATGCCGATCCCGGATGTGCGCATCACCTGGGCCACGGCGGTGACGAGGTCGAGGGACGTGCCGCTCAGCACGACATCGCCCCCGGTGATGGCCGCCGCCATCATATAGGTGCCGGTTTCGATCCGGTCGGCAATCACCCGGTGCCGGGCGGCGTGAAGGGCGGGTTTGCCCCGGATCACGATCCGATCGGTGCCAGCCCCGACAATATCCGCCCCCATAGCGACGAGACAGGATGCCAGATCGGCAATTTCAGGCTCGCAGGCGGCATTGATCAAGACCGTCTCGCCTTTTGCCAAGCATGCGGCCATCATCAAATTTTCCGTCGCCCCGACCGACACGATGGGAAAGACGATCTCGGCCCCGACCAAGCCTGCGGGGGCCGACGCCTCGATATAGCCTTGATGGATATCGATCGCGGCCCCCATCGCCTGCAAGCCCTTGATATGGAGATCGACCGGCCTAGCCCCGATGGCGCAACCGCCGGGCAACGAAACGCGGGCCGCACCGCATCGGGCCAATAACGGCCCCAAGACCAGGACGGACGCCCGCATCTTGCGAACGAGGTCATAAGGCGCCGTGGTGGACAGAATCTGTGCCGCCTGCAATTTCAAACAGTGACCGTCCGTCCCCTGCTGACCCGGATCCTCGGCCAATCCCATCTCGACGCCGTGCTGCGCCAAGAGGTTCGCCATGGAGGTAATATCGGCCAAATGCGGCAGATTGCAGAGAATCAACGGTTCCGCCGATAACAGGCTGGCCGCCATCAACGGCAGGGCCGCATTCTTCGATCCGCCGATTGGAATAATCCCGTTGAGCGGACGACCGCCTCTGATCCTGATCTTATCCATGAAATACGGTAAACCTCGACGACGATGTTTGGCGATCAGGGCACCGCAATACCCACCGCGATACCTGCTGCATTCTTGGCACGCAGACGGAGCCGATGCAATGATCAGCGCAGGAACGCGGCCCTGCATGACCGTGATAGCGCAGAGTGACGGGCAGCACGCCCCGCCATGCGCACCCTATCCGGGTCATTCGGCGTTTCTGGGGCCGTCCGTCCCCACTGCCGCCTGTCCCACTATCGCCTGTCCCACTTCGTCCGCGCCCCCGTCAGTCGCGCCCATGTCAGTCGCGCCCCCGTCTGTCGCCCCGACATCCGCCGTCCGGGCGCGATCCTGGCGTTTGCGTTTCAACAGATTGTCGCGCAAGGCCGCCGCCAGCCGTTCGCGCCGCCGATCCTGATCCAAAAGGGTCGCCGCCCGGATCCCCGGTTGCGGCTTTTGCCGGTCATTCATCGCCCACACGCACCCCAACTCTCCCGTGATGAGGGGGCAACATACCAAATCCGCATGGCAAATGTCAGTCACGCATCTTGAACATCTGCCCTGCCTGTGTCATGGTGCGCGCCGGTTCGAACGACGACCGACGTGGGTTCAGATCCCTGTCGCACGCGTCTGTTCAGCATGATCGGCCTCGTCCGATCCAACCCGGCTTGCTGCCGTAGCTCAGTGGTAGAGCACTCCCTTGGTAAGGGAGAGGTCAAGAGTTCAATCCTCTTCGGCAGCACCATCGACCGAACCGATCCCCTACGCTCATCGCTCGTTCATACCGCAACGCTTCGATCATGTTGAGGCGCGCCGCCTTTCGGGCCGGATAATAGTCGAAGAAGATCCCGACCGTCACGCCGTGCGCGACGAATCAGCAATGGCCGCATCCCCTAAAATGAACGATCTACAGCAATCCCGGCGCGGCTCACATGAACCTCAGTGATCCACAATGCTTGGTGAATAAATCGACTCACCCCGCGTCAGAAGGACCTTGATCTTTGAGCTCTGTGAACTTCTGCGCCATCGTCGGGTTGCCCCGTGTCAGCTTTTTGATCGTCACATCTTGAGCCTTGTCATTGGCCAGACGCAGATTGCGATCAGCACCCAGCAGCGCTTCCTTGGTCTTTTGCAAATGGTCGATCGACTTGTCGATTTCGGTGATGGCCGTCTCGAACCGCCGGGAAGCTAGGTCGTAGTTTTTGGCAAATGCCGTCTTGAATGAATCTAGTTCATTCTCGAAATTCGTGATGTCGATATTCTGCGCCTTCACCAGTGCCAGTTCGGATTTGTACTGAAGCGAATTCATCGCCGCATTGCGCAGCACCGTGATGATCGGAATGAAGAATTGGGGCCGCACCACATACATCTTCGGATAACGATGCGACACATCGATGATCCCAGAGTTGTAGAGCTCGCTGTCAGGTTCCAGCAAGGACACAAGCACGGCATATTCGCAGCCTTTTTCCGTCCGGTCCTTGTCGAGCTCTTTCAGGAAGTCCTCATTGCGGCCCTTCGTGGCGGTACGGTCACTCTCATTCTTCATCTCGAACATGATCGAGACGATCTCCGTGCCAGTCTCGTCCTTGTCCCTGAAGATGTAATCGCCCTTGCTGCCGGCACGCGCGTCGTTGTCTTTCTCAAAATAAGCACGCGGGAATGCCGTCGCTCGAATGCGATTGAATTCGGTCTCGCAGTGCTGTTCCAATGTTTCACCCACCATCTTGGTCGACAAGCGGGCCTTCATGTCCCGAAGACGCTCGATCGCGTCATCACGATCCTTGATCTGCGTCTCGTACTTGTCCTTGAGTGCCTTCTCGGCAAGCTGCGTCTCAAGCTCTGCGCGTTCAAGGCTGCTTTTCAGCACATCGCGCTCTTTCTCCACCGCGTTCACGGCCTCGGTCAGGGCGAGTTGCTGCGCCAGGGCAATGGCATCGAGCCGCGCCTTCAACCCCTGAATCTCGGCATCTTTGCTTGCAGCCATCTTTTGCAATTCTGCCAGGAGCCTTGCCTCGGCCAACCTCGATGCCGCATCCTTGTCTTGCCGTGCTTGCGTGAGGTCATTGGCCAGCGCGTCGCGCTGCTTTTCAACGGCACTCAACGCCTCTCGCACGGCCAGTTTCTGCGCAACATCTGCGGCTTCCAGCTTGGCTTTCAGTTGCTGGATCTCGATTTCCTTGGCTGAAGTCTGTTTTTGCATGTCGCTGGTGACTTTAGTCGTTGCCAGTTCGACGGCAGTGCGCTTTTCCTGCGCAGCCAGTTCCAAGCGTTCATGGAGTTGCTGCTCGAATTCGGTGTCGCGCACTTGCTTCACGATATCCGCGTACCCGGCCTCGTCAATTTTGAATGCCTTGTGACAGTGGGGGCAAATGATCTCGTGCATATCAACGCACCTCCTTTTATCATTCCAAACCAACGCTTGTTCGGCCTCACCGCAGCGCGCGATCAGAAGCAAAAACGCCCAGTTAGCCTGGGCGTTCGCATAGTCCAACAATGCCGGTTTTTCCACTATCTGTGATAGTGTTTTTTCATTTATTTAGCCAATTTTCACCTTCTATGTGATCCAACATCACCCTACACATCCAAATTCGACACGTTGAGCGCATTTACCTGAATGAAGTCGCGTCGCGGTTCCACCACATCGCCCATCAGGGTCGAGAAGGTTTCTTCGGCGGAATCGGCGTGGGAAACCCGGACTTGCAGTAACGAGCGCGCGTTCGGGTCGAGGGTGGTTTCCCATAATTGGTCGGGGTTCATTTCGCCCAAGCCTTTATAGCGTTGCACATCAACGCCCTTGCGGCCCAGGGTCATGATCGTTTCCAAGAGTTTGGCCGGGCCCGGAATCGGGTGATCATGGTCTTTCACCATGAGTTTGCCCGGTTCTTCAAAGGTTTGCAGGAATTGGTCGCGCCGTTCGCCCAATTTGCGCGCCTCATGCGATCGCCCGGAGATCGGATCGATCGTATAGCGTTCCTGTACGCCGCGCACGGTCCGGGCGAAGGTCACCCCTTCCCCCTCGACGATGCCGGCATGCCACGGTTCGCCCACACCCCGCGCGATCTTGTCGAGACGGGCCGCCACCCGGTCGGCCGCCGCCGCCGCAAGGTCAGGGTCTTGGAACACGCCGGGGGCGAAGAGCCCCCCCAACATCGCCTGTTCCACGATATCGGTCGACCCGATCTTCCGGGCCAGCGTCTCGGTCCAGGTCCGACAGGCCAACGCCTCTTTGATCAGGCCATGCAGATCGTTGCCCGCCCGCTGCGTGCCGTCATATTGCAGGAACACCGCCCCGCTGAGACCAGAGGTGATCGCGTATTCTTCCAAGGCCGCATCGTTTTTCAGATAGACCGCCTGACTGGAGCCCTTCTTGGCGCGATAGAGCGGCGGCTGGGCGATATAAAGATAGCCAAGCTCGATCAAAGGCCGCATCTGGCGATAGAAAAAAGTCAGAAGCAGGGTTCGGATATGACTGCCGTCGACATCGGCGTCGGTCATGATGATGATCTTGTGATAACGCGATTTGGCCGGATCGAAATCGTCCGGGCCGATCCCCGTGCCCAGGGCCGCAATCAGGGTGCCGATTTCTTGCGAGCCCAACATTTTATCGAAGCGCGCGCGTTCTACATTCAAAATCTTGCCGCGCAGGGGCAAGATCGCCTGGGTCCGTCGATCCCGGCCCTGCTTTGCCGACCCGCCGGCGGAATCGCCTTCGACCAGAAGAATTTCGGATTTGGCCGGATCGCGTTCCTGACAATCGGCAAGCTTGCCCGGCAGATTGGCGATATCGAGCGCACCCTTGCGCCGGGTGAGTTCGCGCGCCCGCCGTGCCGCCTCGCGGGCCGCCGCCGCCTCGACCGCCTTCGCCATCACGCGCTTGGCATCGGCCGGATGTTCTTCGAACCATTGTTGCAGCTTATCGCTGACGATGTTTTCCACCACCGGGCGGACCTCGGACGAGACCAGCTTATCCTTGGTTTGCGAGGAAAATTTCGGGTCCGGCACCTTGACCGACAGAATGCAGGTCAAGCCTTCGCGCGCATCGTCGCCGGTCAGGGCCACTTTTTCCTTCTTGGCGATCCCGCTTTCCTGGGCATATTGATTGATCGTGCGGGTCAGCGCGCCGCGAAAACCGGCCAAATGCGTGCCGCCATCCTTTTGCGGGATGTTGTTGGTAAAGCACAGCATCGTTTCGTGATAAGAATCGGTCCATTGCATTGCGACCTCGACGGTCATGCCGTCCCGTTCGCCCTTGACCACGATCGGCGGGTTATGGATCGCCTGCTTCGATCGGTCGAGATAATGCACGAACGCCTCAAGCCCCCCCTCGTAATGCATGACGAGAGGGGCTTTTTCGTCGCCCCGGTTATCGGCCAGCACAAGCGTCACGCCGGAATTCAAAAACGCCAATTCACGCAGGCGATGTTCCAAGGTGGCGAAGTCGAACACGAGTTTGGTGAAGGTCTCGGCCGACGGCAGGAAAGTGATTTCCGTCCCGGTAAAAAACCCCGTACGCTTGCCCCCCTCGGGCAGGCGGGGGGCCGGCCCCACGGCGGTCAGCGAGGTTTCGACATTCCCATGGCGAAAGCGCATGGCATATTCTTGCCCATTGCGCCAGATCCTGAGGTCGAGCCGCTCGCTCAAGGCATTGACGACGGAAACCCCGACCCCATGCAGGCCGCCCGATACTTTATAGGAATTTTGGTCGAATTTACCGCCCGCATGCAATTGCGTCATGATGACTTCGGCCGCCGAAACCCCTTCTTCGGCATGGAGATCGACCGGAATCCCGCGACCATTGTCGCGCACGGTACAAGAACCGTCGGCATTCAGGGTGACGTGAACCGTGTCGCAATGACCCGCCAACGACTCATCGATCGCATTATCCACCACCTCATAGACCATGTGGTGGAGACCCGATCCGTCGTCCGTATCGCCGATATACATGCCCGGCCGCTTGCGCACGGCATCGAGACCGCGCAGCACCCGGATCGAACTGGCATCGTAATCGTCGGCTAAATTGTCCTCGCCGTCATGCGGTTCTGTGTTCATCAGACTACTCTCATTCATAGCATGGGATCGAGAAAGGCGGCGCGTTTGCCACCCCGATCGATCCGGTCATCACCCTGGCGATGCGCCCGACCGGCCCATCGGCATTTTACACCGTAACAACCTGATTATAGAAGAAAATCCACGCATGGCCGCTATTGCCCGCCGATGGCCGATCAACCGGCATCCACCACTCGCCCCTGATCGATGGCAAAAAACCGGGCTTGGGCCCGCAACGGCTTGAAAAAGCCCTCATCCGTCCCAGTGAGCCACGCCTGAACCCGCATGGTCGAGATCGCCTCGAACAAGGCGGCACGCCGCCCTTCATCGAGATGGGCTACCACCTCGTCCAACAACAAGACCGGATTCATGCCGCGCACTGCCATTTGCAGACGCGCATGGGCGAGAATGATCGCAATCAACAGGGCTTTTTGCTCGCCCGTCGAACAATGGATGGCGGGAACCTGTTTCTTATGATGAATGACCATGAAATCCGCCCGATGCGGACCCTCGGTCGTGGTGCCGCTTTCCGCGTCGATCCGGCGGGATTGGGCCAAATCGCGCTGAAACCGGGCGATGGCATCGGCGGCATCCACGGCGGCAAAGGCGGTCTCGAAACTACCGGTGATGGCGAGGGCCGGTCGGGCAAAGATCGGATCGGCAATACCGGCGGCACAGGATTCATGCAAGAGGGCCGTCACCTCACGCCGGGCCTTCCCTACGGCGACCCCATCCTCGGCCATGCGGGTTTCCAAAACCGCCAACCAATGGGGGTCGGCCCCGCCCGCGCGCAGTAGGCGCAGCCGTTCGCTGACCGCCTGTTCGTAGGCGGCAAGGCGGGCCGCATGGTCCGGGTCGAAACCAAACACCAAACGATCGAGAAACCGCCGCCGCGCGGCCGCCCCCTCTTGGAACAATCGGTCCATTTGCGGGGTCAGCCAAACGAGATTGAGATATTGGGCCAGTGCTGCCTGTCCCTTGGTCGCCTGTCCGTCGATTCGGACAAGACGCCGGTCACCGACGGCCTGACCATCGCGCCCGGTGCCGATCCGCACCTCCACCCCCGCCACCGAAAGACGGGCGGCTACGGCCCAGGGGTATCCGCCCGCACGCGGCGGGTTCAAATCGCCGTCGCCCAGAAGGCCCGGCTGATGATCGACCTCGCCAAGACGCGCCCGACGCAAACCGCGGCCCGGCGCCAGAAACGACACGGCTTCGAGAACATTGGTCTTTCCGGCCCCGTTAGGGCCGGTCAGAACGACGGGCCCCGTGCCAAGATCGAAGCGAGCCTCGCGATAGCTGCGAAAATCCGTGAGATCGAGCCGTGTGATCGCAATGACCGCCGGTTCGCCTCCTGTCATCGCCACCATGGACGCGTCACCCGCCATCCAACAGCCTCAGACGCGCATGGGCATGAGAACGTAAAGGGCGGAATGATCGCCGGCATCCCGTACTACGGTTGGGGACTGCGAGTCGGCCAAAACGAACTGAGCACCATCGCCTTCGATCTGCTGGGTAATATCCAGCAGATAGCGGGAATTGAAACCGATCTCGATCGGGTCGGCCTCGTAACCCACTTCGATCTCTTCGGACGCGGTGCCGTTTTCCTGGCTCGTCGCGGAAAGGACCAACAAACCCCGCTCGATGCTGAGTTTGACGGCGCGACTTTTTTCACTGGAAATCGTCGAAACCCGGTCGACCGCCTCGGCAAAGACCTTGCAGTTGACTTCAAGGATCTTATCGTTGCCCGACGGAATGACCCGGTCATAATCGGGAAAGGTGCCATCGATGAGTTTGGAGGTCAGAACCCCGTCGCCGAAATCGAAGCGGATTTTGGTTTCGGTGAGATCGATGCGCACCGATTTTTCCGTCTCATCCAACAGCTTGCGCAATTCCTGCACGGTTTTGCGCGGCACGATCACACCGGGCATCCCCGCAGCCCCATCCGGCAACGGCACCTCGACGCGGGCCAGCCGATGGCCGTCCGTAGCAACCGCACGCAAAACATCGACGCCGCCATTCACGGCGGCATGGAGATAGATGCCGTTCAGGTAATAGCGCGTCTCTTCGGTCGAAATCGCAAAACGCGTGCGATCGATCAGGCATTTCAGATCGGCCGCCGACAACAGAAACTCATGATGAAAGGCCGTGCCCGACATTTGCGGGAAATCTTCGGCCGGCAAGCACGCAAGCGTAAAGGTAGACCGCCCCGAACGCAGGGTCAACGCGGCCCGATCCGTTGCCACATCCATCTCAACCTGGGCCCCGTCACGCAATTTGCGCACGATATCATGCATCGTGTGGGCCGGGGCGGTGATCTGGCCTTCGCGCAGAATCTGCGCTTCGACCATCTCGACGATCTCCAGATCCATGTCCGTGGCGCTCAAGGTGAGCCGCCCGTCCCGCGCGTTCAGCAAGACATTTGACAGAATCGGAATCGTATTGCGTCGCTCGACAACACTTTGAACATGGCCCAAGGCACGCAACAAGGCGGCGCGTTCGATCGTAATCTTCATGATCTAAGGTATCGTACCAAGAGGCGCCACTTCGGCAAGAACGGGAACGGCATCCGCATGCGCGTGAAGACACTCGACCACTGCGCGCAATCGGAAACCAGGGATGAATCATACGCCTGAATGAACTGCGGGGCGGTTCTCTCAAACGGGCGGACACTATACCACGACCAACCTCAAAGGGCAGCATCAGATCGTGGTGTAGACTTAAAATTTGCGCGGTCTCAATTTTCCAGCATGCGGCGCAACAACTCCACATCCTCGGCCATGGCACTGTCGGATTCGAGCAATTCATCGACCTTGCGCACGGCATGCATGACCGTCGTATGGTCGCGCCCACCGAATTTCCGGCCGATTTCCGGCAGGGATCGGGCGGTCAATTGCTTGCACAAATACATCGCGACCTGACGGGGACGGGCGACGGCGCGCGAGCGGCGCGCCGAATGCATATCGGCCAGCCGAATATTGAAATGTTCGGCCACGCATTTTTGAATTTCTTCGATCGTAATCCGCCGATCGTTGGCGCGCAGCAGATCGTGCAACACATCCTGCGCACTTTCCAACGTGATCGCCCGACCGACCAATTGGGAATGAGCCGCGATTCTGATCAAGGCCCCTTCCAATTCCCGGACGTTCGATGTGATTTTATGGGCGAGAAATTCGAGAACCTTCGCCGGAATTTCCGTTTGGCGCTGTTCGGCCTTAGCCTGAAGAATCCCAAGCCGCAACTCGTAGGTCGTCGGATGAATATCCGCCACAAGGCCCCAACCGAGACGAGATTTCATCCGTTCTTCCATCCCCTCGAGATCGGATGGCGACTTATCGGCGGAGATCACGACCTGATGGTTTTGGTCGACCAAGGCATTGAACGTGTGAAAAAACTCTTCCTGGGTCGAATCCTTGCCGCTGATGAACTGAACGTCGTCGATCATCAGGACGTCAACCGAGCGAAACTGTTCCTTAAAGGCCATCGTATCCTTGAAACGCAGGGCCTTGATGAACTGATACATAAATTTTTCGGCCGATAGATAAATGACACGGCGCGATGGGTTATGCATACGGATATGCCATGCAATCGCATGCATCAAATGAGTCTTGCCAAGCCCCACCCCGCCATAGAGGAACAAGGGATTGAACGGGGCCACATGTTGTGGCCCGACCACGGATTCCGCCACGCGTCGCGCAGCCGCATGGGCGAGTTCGTTGGGCTTGCCCACCACGAAATTCTCGAACGTCAGCCGGGCGTCGAGCGGGCCGCCAATCTCGCGATCCCCGTCGTTGAGGAGAGCCGCCTGACCGGATAAAACGGTATTGCCAACCGCAAAAGACGGGGCTGAGCCCTCTTGATCAAGGTCCATGATCGGCTGACGGGCATCGCCTTCGACATCGAATTCATCGAGATCGGTCAAACTTTCGGTCGGCTTTTCACCGACCAGAATATCGACCCGGCTGACGCTACGATTTTCGCCCATCCACAAGGCCCGGATCCGATCGGCATAATGGGCCATGATCCAATCGCGCAAAAACCGGGTCGGCACCTCGATGGTGACGGCCCCATCGGCTAAATTCGATAAGGTCAGGGAAGAAAGCCAGGATCGATATGCGGCTTCGCCGAACTCCTCGCGAAGACGCGCCTTCACGCGCTGCCATTGCAGCAGCAGGAGCTCATCATGCGCCGAAAAAGCCTCAGCCATCACCACCCGGTGCTCCAGAAAGGCAGGCGTCAAGCAAGGCAGACAACCCTACCGAAAGGGTGACACCCTGTCACGCGAGAGACAAGAAACCCATCCACCGTTTTAACCGGCGCGCCGTCGGCATCCACCCCGTGAAACAGCCGCCGCCACCGGGCGACGGTGAGAGGCGGACGTCAAGAGAAGCGCCCGGGACGACACCGGCAGAGGATAATGTCAGAAAAAAACGAATTCGCCACTAAACCAAGAACAGACATCGCCAAAGATTGGTGCGCCGTCCCTGACGAACAGATCGTCATCCTCTGTAATAACGCCTACTCCGTTCAGGGTAGCCGCGTGAAGCACAATGAGCAACTACAGACAATCGATGACGATCAAAAACGCGCGTTAATCTTGTGTCAAAACAAGACAAAACAAGGGCTATTACTGAGTCAACGATCAGCAATACAACAAAAACCCAGAGACGGTCATCGTCTCTGGGAATTTTGGCGATTTTTAAAGGGCAACGATCCGCGCGTGAAGACGGGAAATCTTCCGCGATGCGGTATTACGGTGCAGAACACCCTTCGTCACGCCGCGCTGCAATTCAGGCTGGCACGCCTGAAAGGCTGCGACTGCTTCTTCCTTGTTGCCGGAAGCGATCGCCAGTTCGACCTTCTTGACAAAGGTTCTGATCCGACCAACGCGCGCCCGGTTCACTTCGGTGCGCCGCAGGGTCTGACGGTAACGCTTCTCAGCAGACTTATGATTCGCCATGGGGGCTATGCTCTCGTGCAACAAAACTAGAAATAGGGTTGTGGCTTATACGGCTCTCGAACCACCTTCGTCAAGCGTCAGTATGGATTTGTTTATCGCATGCCACGCACGAAGATTCGTCAGTTCTCATCGACCAGCTCATTCAGGATGAACAGAGACGACTCCAACCAACTCGGTTCAAGACATAAAACAGTCACGGATCCATCATGCCCTAGTTGCCACCAAGACGCAATGCCGCTACCACAAGGGTCCGTCTTTCGTCACGGGATGCAGAACCGCCTCGGACGCACATCTCCATCGCCTGTTGAACCCTCATGAGGTCCCGCCCATGTCGTCCTTGCCCGCCACCATGACAGCCATTGAAATCACCGTGCCGGGGGGGCCGGACGTTCTGCGCCCGGTCACGCGTCCGGTACCCCAACCGGGGCCGGGAGAATTGCTTATCCATGTCGCAGCATCAGGGGTCAACCGTCCGGATGTCATCCAACGGCTAGGCCATTATCCGGCCCCGCCGGGGGCGAGCGATCTGCCGGGACTCGAAGTCGCAGGCACCGTGATCGCGGCGGGGCCAATGGCCCATGGCTTCAATCCCGGCGATCCGGTCTGCGCCCTGTTGGCCGGCGGCGGGTATGCCGAATATGCCGTAGCCCCCGCCGTACAATGCCTGCCGGTGCCATTCGGCCTCAGCCTGATCGAAGCGGCGAGTCTGCCGGAAACATTCTTTACGGTCTGGGCCAATCTGATGGATATCGGCCAATGCCGACCGGGCGATACCGTCCTCATCCATGGCGGGACCAGCGGCATCGGGGTCTGCGCCATACAATTGGCGAAAACCATCGGAGCCCGCGTCTTTGCCACGGCGGGATCGCCGGACAAGGCCAAGGCCTGCGAAATGCTGGGAGCGGAACGGGGCATCGACTACAAAACCGAAGATTACGTTGCTGTGACCAAAGAATTGACCGGCGGACAAGGGGTCGATCTCATCCTCGATATGGTCGGCGGCGATTATGTCCAACGCAACATCGCAGCCGCGGCCTTTCAGGGCACGATCGTCAATATCGCCTTCCTACGCGGGGCCAAGGTCGAGATCGATATGGGGCTCGTGATGCGCAAACGCCTCACCCTTACCGGCTCGACCCTGCGCCCGCGGTCGGTCGAAGAAAAAGGGGCCATCGCCCGGCAATTGCGCAAACGAGTCTGGCCGATGGTCGCAACGGGGCAGATCAAACCCATCGTCCATGCCACGTTTCCTTTGCACGCCGCCGCCGATGCGCACAGGTTGATGGAAAGTTCGACCCATATCGGCAAGATCATCCTGACCGCGTGAGGCGTCGTTCTGGCCGCCAAAAGCAAGGAAGCCGGGATCGTCCGGCGGGTTTGGTGCGTATTCTACGCGCAGCCGACCCGTTGCGCTGGAGACTTCCCTCGGCGTGAACACTCGATTATATAGGGTGGTCACGCCTCGTTTTAGCGTGGTTGTCGATCGGTACCGATCGCAAACCACGTTTTGATCTTGTGTCGGGCGCGCAGAGCAGCGCGCTCAGGTGTCTCCACGTGATCGAAACCTGTTTTTGTCACGATACGTCAAAAGCTGCGGGATGGTCCGCATGCTCGGCTGTTTTTGTTTTCTGGAGTTGAAGCAATATGGCGCTTCCCCTCATGCCCAAGGCCACCGCCGTATGGCTGGTCGAGAATACCTCGTTGACCTTTGAACAGATCGCGGCGTTCTGCGGGCTGCATTCCCTCGAGATCCAGGCGATTGCCGATGGTGAGGTTGCGACCATGATGCAGGGGCTGGATCCGATCCTGAATGGTCAAGTCACTCAGCAAGAGATCGCCCGCTGCGAGGCCGATCCGAAGCTGCGTCTGCGCTTGGCCCCCCAAGCAACGATCATCCCGCCGACCAAAAGCCGCAGCCCGAAATACACCCCGATTTCCAAGCGGCAAGATAAACCCGACGCTATTTCATGGTTGTTGAAAAACCACCCGGAATTGACCGAGGCGCAATTGACCCGGCTCATCGGCACGACGAAGCCGACCATCGCCGCCGTCCGTGATCGCAGCCATTGGAATACACCCAACATCAAGCCGCGCAACCCCGTGGTCTTGGGTCTATGCAGTCAAGCCGATCTTGAAGCGGCCGTGTTCCAGGCCCGCCGCCACCTTCCGCAGCCCACCGCCGACCAAGACCAGGATTACGCAGGCGACGCGTGACCAAAACCGGCGGGGCGCACCGTCTTTGATGGCGCGCCCCGCCAATGCCTCTGTCTTAGGCTGCAGCCCTCTATTCCTGAAGTCCTGCCCCGTCGATCAGCGTTCTGATTTCTTCCAAAACGGCGGGATCTTCGATGGTGGGCGGCACGGGTACCGCTTGCCCGTCGGCAATGCCGCGCATCACCTGACGCAGGATCTTGCCGGAACGGGTTTTTGGCAAGCGATCGACCACCAAGGTCCGCCGATAACTGGCGACGGGGCCGATCTTGTCCCGGACCCTTTGGATCATGTCGCGTTCGATTTCCTGCGGGGTTGCCGTCGCCCCTTGTTTTAGGACCACGAAGCCGACCGGCACCTGCCCCTTCAAAGCATCGCGCACCCCGATCACCGCACACTCGGCGACATCGGGATGGGACGAGAGCACTTCTTCGATCCCGCCGGTCGACAGACGGTGGGCCGCGACATTGATGATGTCATCGGTCCGGGTCATCACGAAGATATAACCCTCTTCATCCATCACCCCGGCATCCCCCGTCTGATAATAGCCGGGAAAGGCCGAAAGATAGGATTTCACGAACCGGTCGTCCTGATTCCACAAGCTGGGCAAGGCACCGGGCGGCAAGGGCAGTTTGATCACCAGATTGCCGATCTCGCCCGGCGGCAAGGGGGTACCATTATTATCCACCACGTGAATATCCCACCCCGGCACGGCGCAACTCGGCGATCCAGGCTTGATCGGCAAGGGGGCAACCCCTTGTAAATTAGCGCAAATCGGCCATCCCGTTTCCGTTTGCCACCAATTGTCGACCACCACGACGCCCAAAGTCTGCTCGCACCAAGCAAGCGTACTGGGGTCACACCGTTCCCCCCCCATATAAAGCCCGCGCAACGGGGCAAGCGACTCCGATTTCGCAAACAGACCCTCGGGATCTTCCCGCCGAATTGCCCGCAAGGCCGTGGGGGCCGTGAACAGAACTTCGACCTTATGCTCGCGCACGACACGCCAGAAGGCCCCCGCATCGGGCGTGCCGACGGGCTTGCCCTCATAGAGAATCGAGGTGCAGCCATGGAGCAGCGGGCCATAGACGATATAGGTATGGCCCACCACCCACCCGACATCCGAAGCGGAAAACATCACGCCGCCGGGGGCAAGACCGAAAATATTGGGCAAGCTCCAGTTCAGGGCGACGGCATAGCCCCCGTGATCGCGCACCACGCCCTTCGGCATACCGGTCGTGCCGGACGTGTAAAGGACATAGAGGGGGTCCGTCGCCAGCGTATCGGCAACTGGGGCGGGCTCCGCCCCTGCCAGGGCATCCTGCCAATCGATGTCGCGCCCCGGCACCATCTGGGCGGCCTGCTGCACCCGTTGCAAGATCACACAATGGGCGGGTTTCGACTGAGCGAGAGCGATCGCTTCATCGAGCAGCGGCTTATAGGCGACGATGCGGTTCGGCTCGATCCCGCATGAGGCGGAAATCACGAGTTTCGGCTTCGCATCATCGATCCGGGTCGCCAGTTCCTTGGCGGCAAATCCGCCGAATACGACGGAATGGATGGCACCAAGACGGGCGCAAGCCAACATGGCAATAGCGGCTTCCGGCACCATCGGCATATAGATCACGACCCGATCACCCTTCTCGACCCCCAATCGGGCCAAGGCACCGGCAAAGTGCGCGACGGCATCCAGCAATTGGCGATAGGTAAATTTCCGCTGGGTTCCCGTAATCGGGCTTTCATGGATAAGGGCAACACGCTCGCCCGCCCCATTGCGCACATGACGGTCGAGGGCGTTGAAGCAAATATTGAACCCGCCGCCGGTGAACCAACGATAGAAGGGCGGATTGCTGTCGTCGAAGACCCGCTCGTATGGGCGTGTCCATTCGAGCGCCGATGCCGCCTCGGCCCAAAACGCTTCTTTATCGTGCAGAGCACGATGGCACAGGGCCTGATAGGCGGTGCGGGCCGCCGCAGAATCGAGACTCATGATCCGTGCATTCCTCCCAATATTTGGGCGCACAGGCCTTAGGCCCGCACGCTTTTATCATACCGTTATCATGCCTTGAGCCGGGTGCCCGATACTGCCTGGACTTTCGTCTCTCTTGCATTGCAGATGAAAGCCAGTCTGTGTAAAGAATTTGCGGTTATTCATCGCTCAGCATGGATGGCGATACGATTTTGGTGCCTCGATAGTCGGCACCTTGAGAGGATTTCGTTCTGGCTCGTCACCACCCACCTCTAGAAGTCGGTCCCGATGCGTTTCTGGCTGCCGCCGTGGTCGAAGCGACGATGAATGGCGGCGTTGCCTCGGTCAACGATCTCCACGGCAAACGCCATCCGGTCTTCGGCGTCAGCCTGACCGATGGCAGGCGGGTCGTGGTCCGCCTCGGTTTGCCGGACGATCGGGAAATTTTGGCCGGTGCCGCCTTTTGGTCCGATCACCTGCAAGCCCTCGGCATCGCCATGCCGAAACTGATTGCGAGAGACCTGACATCGGAATTTCCCTATCTCATCCAAGGCTGGATGATCGGCCAAACGCTGACCGCCGTTCATAGCGCCCTCGACACGCGTGCCCAAGGGCGGCTTGCCGGTGAATTGGCGGCTCTCCAGGCGACAATCGCCGCCTTGCCCAGTGCCGGTCGGTTCGGCGAAGCCGACGCCCCCGAACGCGCCCCGTTTCTGCGTTGGTCCGATACGTTGGCCGATTTGCTGCATCGGGCACGCGATCAGATCCGGCGCAATCGGGTTATGGACGAGGCTTGCGTCGATGAGGTCGAACGGCGTTTTTTCCCGCTGATCCGTCATCTCGATCAAACCCCGTCGCTTGCCTTTCTCACCCGATGCGGGCCGGACGACCTGATGCTTGCCGCCGATGGACGGTTCGCCGGTCTGCGCCAGGTCGAAAGTTTGAGTTGGGGCGATCCCCGGTTCGTCCCGGCCCGCTGCGCCGTCTCGCTGCTCAATCAAGGACAAAGCCCCGCGCTGGCCGAGGCGTGGC
>DAISJD010000023.1:0-34953 GCA_036821645.1 Aliidongia sp. | reverse complement strand
CGCCCCGGCATCGCCCTCAGCCTCCGCCAGGGCTGCGGCGTCCTTGCGATCGAGGAAGGTGCGCAGGCGATCGGCCTTTTGGCCGGTGATGCCGCGATTGGCGAACAGGGTTGGGACCAGGGTCGGCATGGTGAGATCGACGGATAATCCCGTAAGACCGGCGGCGGTCAGGGTTTCCACGGCCAAAAGCACCATTTCGGCATCGGCATGGGGGGAATCGGACCCGATCAGCTCGGCCCCGACCTGGGCCATTTGACGTTCAGGCCGCAATTGCGTGGTACTGACCCGCAAGACCTGACCCGCATAGGAAAGACGTAAGGGGCGGGGCGATTTCACCAGGCGGCTGGTCGCGATGCGCGCCACCTGCAACGTCATGTCGGCCCGGATGCCGATCATCCGTTGGGAAACCGGATCCATCAGGCGGAACGTATCCGGGGCCATGGCGACGCCGGGTCCGGCCAAGAGACTGGTTTCGAACTCGATCATAGGGGGTTTGACCCGCTCGAACCCGTGACGGGCGAGCACGGTCATCATCCGGTGCACGACATCGGCCTCGACCTGGGCGTCGGGGGGCAGGATATCGCGCAAGCCTTGTGGCAACAGGGCAGGGTGCAGAAGATCGTTCATACTGCCGACATACCGGGTTTGTCACGATCCGGCAATCAAAACTACCGGGGCAAATACGCCGCTTGAGCGCAACGCATGGACAGGCCGGGTCCGACGATGGTCATCGGACCCGGTTTTCGCTTAGAATCTGAGGCCGCGGACATCGACCACATGGGCGATCGCACGAACCGCGTTCAGTAACGGGTCGGTCAGGGTTTGATCGACCTGGATAAGGGCGATGGCATCGGCATCGGGACCAAGGCGTCCCAAATGGAAAGTGGCGATATTCACCCCGGCATCGCCTAAGGTTCGCCCCAGATTGCCGATGAAACCCGGCTTGTCCTGGTTGCGCACGAACAGGACATGCTTGCCGAGTTCGGCCTCCATGGCGATTGATTCGACCTCGACGATGCGCGGGCGATTGCCGCCGAACAGGGTGCCTGCCACGCTGGTCGTGTGGCCGGGGCCTTGAACCGTGACCCGGACCAGGGTCTGATAGTCGCCATCGCCGTCATGCTTCGATTCGACGACCCGAATGTCGCGCTCGCGGCAGAAAACCGGGGCATTCACCATGTTGACCGTTTCGGTAATCTGGCGCAGCACGCCGGTCAGGATGATCGCGGTCAGAGGGCGCGTATTCAGGCTGGCGGCGTGGCCCGCATAATCGATCGTGATCTGATTGAAGCCGTCGGCCGCCATTTGACCGGCAAAACTGCCCAATTGATCGACGAGGGTCATGTAAGGTTTGAGGCGCGCTGCCTCTTCGGCGGTGAGGGACGGCATGTTGAGGGCGTTGACGACGGCCCCGGTCAACAGGAAATCCGCCATCTGCTCGGCGACCTGAAGGGCGACGTTTTCCTGGGCTTCCAAGGTCGACGCCCCGAGATGGGGGGTGCAGATCACGTTTTCGCGCCCGAAAAGCGGGCTTTGTTTGGCGGGTTCCTCAGCGAAGACGTCGAGACCGGCTGCCGCGACGATGCCCTGGTCCAGGGCATCGACCAAATCCTCTTCGACGATGAGGCCGCCGCGCGCACAATTGACGAGGCGCACGCCTTTTTTCATTTTGGCGAAGGCTTGCTTGTTGATGATGTTGCGCGTGGCATCGGTAAGCGGCGTGTGCAGGGTGATGAAATCGGCACGGGCGAACAATTCGTCCAACTCGACCTTGTCGACGCCGAGTTCACGGGCGCGATCTTCCGACAGGAACGGATCGTATGCCACGACCTTCATCTTCAGACCCAAGGCCCGGCTGGCCGCGATGGAGCCGATATTGCCGCACCCGATGACGCCCAGAACCTTGCCGGTGATTTCAACACCCATGAACCGGGATTTTTCCCACTTGCCCGCATGGGTGGACCGGTCGGCGGCAGGCAATTGCCGGGCAAGCGCCAGGATCATGGCGATCGCATGTTCGGCCGTCGTGATCGAATTGCCGAACGGGGTGTTCATGACGACGATCCCGCGTGCGGTCGCCCCCGGAACATCGACATTATCGACCCCGATCCCCGCGCGGCCCACGACCTTGAGGTTGGTGGCGGCTTCCAGGACGGCCTTCGTCACTTTGGTGGCGGACCGGATCGCGAGCCCGTCATAGTTGCCGATAATCTCGATCAATTGGTCGGGTTTGAGGCCGATCTTGACGTCGACTTCGATGCCGCGTTCGCGGAATATTTCGGCGGCGCGCGGGGATAAATCGTCGGAAATCAAAACTTTTGTCATGATTAAGTCTCGCTCCTGCATTGCAGGTAGAAAATCGCAATGGACACGTATCCCCCTAGACGCACGCCATGGCGCGGTCAGGGGATGATCGCGCAGGGTTAGGATGCGGGGTGGCGGATCTCGCCATAGGCCCAATCGATCCAGGGCAGCAAGGCGGCAAGATCGGCGGTTTCCACCGTGGCCCCGGCCCAGAGGCGCAGGCCCGGCGGGGCATCGCGATAGGCGCCAAGGTCTAGCCCCACCCCTTCGCCTTCGAGCTTGGCGGCCAATTCCTTGGCGATGGCGGCTTGTTTGTCGGCGGTCTGATCCTTGAACCAGGGATCGGCAATCACGAGACACACGGATGTGGTCGAGCGCGTCGCCGGGACGGTCGCCAGAAACTCGATCCAGGGGGTGCGTTTCACCCAGGCGTCGATGACGGCGAAATTGGCCTCGGTCCGGGCGACGAGGGCCGTAAGGCCGCCGATGCCCTCAGCCCAGGCAAGCCCGTCCAACGCGTCTTCGACTGCGATCATCGAGGGGGTATTGATGGTTTCCCCGGCGAAAATCCCGTCGATCAGCTTGCCGCCCTTGGTCAGACGGAAAATTTTCGGCAGGGGCCAGGGTGGGGTATAGGTTTCGAGCCGTTCGACGGCGCGCGGGCTCAAGACCAGCATGCCATGGGCACCCTCGCCGCCCAACACCTTTTGCCAGGACCAGGTGACGACATCGAGCTTGTCCCACGGCAGGTCCATCGCAAACGCAGCCGAGGTCGCATCGCAGATCGAGAGACCGGCCCGGTCATGGGCGATCCAGTCGCCGTTCGGCACGCGGACACCGGACGTGGTCCCGTTCCAGGTAAACACGACGTCCCGTTCCCAATCGACTTCGGCAAGATTGGGCAAGGCCCCATAGGGGGCGACCAATTTACGGACATCGGGCAGGCGCAGTTGCTTTACCACGTCGCTGACCCAGCCCTCGCCGAAGCTTTCCCAGGCCAGCATATCGACGCCCCTTGCCCCCAACAGGGACCAGAGGGCAAGTTCGACGGCCCCGGTATCGGAACCGGGTACGATGGCGATGCGGTAGGAGGCGGGAATGCCCAAAATCGCGCGAGAGCGATCAAGCACGGCTTTCAGTTTGGCCTTGCCGGGTTTGGAGCGGTGGGAGCGGCCGACGAGGGCGGTTGCCAAGGCGTCGATCGTCCAGCCGGGCCGTTTGGCGCAGGGGCCCGATGAAAAATGGGTTGAAGTCGGGCGTACTAAGGGCTTTGTCATAATAATGACTATTCCTCACAGAATAGATGCGCCCCGTTGGGGGGGCGTGTCCCACCCCCACCATGTTGCATGGCAATAAGGGCGTCAAGGGGAAAGTTGAAAATTAATTCTAAGAATGATTTTTAATAGTTTCATTTGTTACAAAGTAAACCCTGAAAATTGTCCTGATTGGTTTGCTGCACCCCGGTTTCATCGGGATGGCAGAAAGATGCGCCCTTCGAGATAGAGTTGCGCCTGTCCGGACAGGGCGATGCGCGCCCCCTTGTCTTCGCACTGCAAAACGCCGCCGCGCGCCGAGAGTTGATGTGCGACGAGGCGGGTTTTCGCCAACCGCTTCGCCCAATAGGGGACGAGGGCGCAATGGGCGCTGCCGGTGACGGGATCTTCGTTGATCCCTTGCTGCGGGGTGAAATAGCGCGAGACGAAATCGACCCCGGCGGGTCCCGGTGCGGTGATGATCACCCCCTTGGTGTCGAGGGTCATGATTTTAGCGAAGTCGGGCCGAATTTCGGCAATTTGGGCGGCACTCTCGAAGACGGCGATCAGATTGCCCTGGGTCAAGGTCAGGCGCGGCGCCATCCCGAGGGCGTCGGCAAGGGCGGGCGGTGTCGCGACCGGGTCGGTCCGATGGGCGGGCAGATCGAGGCAGAACCCTGTATCCGTGCGGGTGACGGTGAGGGGACCGCTGCGGCGCGTGCTGAACGACACGTGTTTGCGTCCCGGCTGCACATGATCGAGAATCACGGCTCCCGCCGCGAGGGTGGCGTGACCGCAGAGCGGGACTTCGACCGTCGGTGTGAACCAGCGCAAGGCGAAACCATCGCCGTCTGGGACGAGAAAGGCCGTTTCGGCGAGGTTGTTTTCGGCGGCAATCTCCCCCATCACCGGATCGGGCAGCCACTGGTGCAGCAGGATCACGGCGGCCGGATTGCCGGCAAACACACGGTCGGCGAAGGCATCGACCTGATAGAGGGGCAATTCGATCGGCATGGGCGTCACTCCGTTGGGGATGATGGTGCAATCAGGGGGGGCGCTGGCACGGGGATTTGGCAGGGGGATCTTACGGTCGGTCGTCTTCTAACAGGGCCAGGATTTGGGGCCGCGACAGACCGACATCGGCCAGCAAGCGTGGATCGTCGGCCAGATGGCGGAGGGCGGCGCGGTCCCTTTGTCGCTGTTCACTATTGATCAAAAAGGAGACAATTGAGGCGAAAAAACGCCTGATACCCGCGAAATTACCGATTGATCGGGGGTAAATTGTCAAAATTGTACCCATTCAATCCTCTATTTATTCTGATTAATGTCATTATTGTCTCTAAAATGATCTAAACATTGACAGGGATGGTCCGTCAAATTTAAAATTGTCATCATGACAATATGGCAACCAGATTTAGACCAATATCCGGGCCCCCGCTATCGGGCCATCGCCGACGCGTTGGCCGCCGATATGCGCGCGGGCACCTTGAAGGTCGGCGACCGTCTGCCGACCCATCGCGATCTTGCCTGGCGGCTCGGTGTCACGGTGGGCACGATCACGCGCGCTTATGCCGAGGCGGAACGGCGCGGCTTGATTGCGGGCGAGGTCGGGCGCGGCACCTATATCCGGGGACCGGCCTCTCTGCCGTCGCCCCTCGATCTCAGGCATCCGACGACGTTCAGCGTGATCAATTTCAGCCAGAACCACCTCATTCCCGGTGAAGAGGCGGCCCTGTTGGCCGATACGTTGCGCGATCTTTCGGCTAGTCCCGAACTCGCGGAATTTCTGCCCTATCAACCCCATGGCGGCCTGTTGCCGGATCGGGAGGCCGGTGCGCTGTGGCTGAACCGATATGGGGCGGTGGCCGATCCGGCCCACGTCTTGGTCACAGCGGGTGGGCAGCACGGCGTGACGATGATGCTATCGGCCTTCACGAATCCGGGCGACGTGGTCGCGACGGAGGCGATGACCTATGTCGGGTTCAAAGTATCGGCCCATCTGCACCATGTCCGGCTTGAAGGGATTGCAACGGACAGTCACGGCATCATCCCGGATGCCCTGGCGGCGGCCTGTCGGGCATCGCCGATCCGGCTTTTGTATCTGACGCCGAATCTGAACAACCCGTCCGCCGGGATTCTGGATGCGGATCGTCGCCGGGCCATTGTCGAGATTGCGCGTCGGCACGATCTCATGATCTTGGAAGACGATATTTACGGATTTCTGGTGCCGGGACAGGTGCCGATCGCGACCTTGGCCCCGGAACGGACGGTGCTGTTGACCTCGCCCTCGAAATGCACGGCGGCGGGGTTTCGGATCGGCTATATGCTGGCCCCGCCCGACCGTCTCGACCGTCTTACCATTGCGCTGCGCGCCACGATGTGGATGGCGCCGCCCCTTATGGCGCGGATCATGACGCGTTGGATCAACGAGGGGATCGCGGCACGGCTTGCGGCGGAAAAACGGGCGGAGGCGATCGAACGGCAAACCCTGGCGCGCCAGTATCTGGGGGATCTCGGCCCCGATTGCGCCTCGGCCTATCATTGTTGGCTGGCACTTCCCGATCGCTGGCGGGCGGAAGATTTCACGACGGAGGCCCATCGGCGCGGTGTGGCGGTGACGCCGGGGTCCGTCTTCGCCGTGGCCCGGACGGGGGCCCGCAACGGGGTCAGGATCTGTCTCAGTCCGCCCCGAGACCGGGACGAGGTTCGGCGCGGTTTGCAAATCCTGTCGGATCTTCTGGCGGCGGACAGCGATCCGATGCTGTCGGTGGTGTAGCGTCGGCAGAGGGGATAGTTTTGTGGCGTGACCGATAAAAAAACCCCCTGACCGTTGGATCAGGGGGGCATCGCCACAAAAAAAGGAAGGATCGCCTTACCCGTTGACCTTCATTTTCAGTTGTTGGATGAGGGCATCGATATTCCCGCCGCCCCGTTCGATTACGGCGGAAAATTCCTGCTTTTGGGTGAGGGCCATGCTCAGATTTTCAACGATCACGTCGGTGATCTTGAATTTCCCGTCGGGCAGTTTTGCGACTTTCCATTCGATCTTGATCGCGGGCCCATCGCCCGGCTTGCGGATCTCGGAAATCACCGTGCCGCCGCCATTTTCTTCTGGGCGCGCATTGGTGACGGTGAATTGTTCGCCGGAATAATTGCTGAACCGTTCGGAATAGACGGCGACGACATAAAGCCCGTAAAGGCGCAGATATTCCTGCTGCTGTTCCGGGGTGGCGGTGCGCCAATGGCGGCCCAGGACGAAACGCCCGATCTGCGGCACGTCGAAGCCTTCGGTGAACAGGACCGAAAATTTCGCCTTGCGCTGGGTCTGATTGTTTTGCGGATCTTTGATGATCCCGATGGCTTTATCGCCGAGATCCTGGATGAACGCAGACGGGTCGCCCTCGGCACGGGCGGCAGGGGTCGCCGCGATGCAGCCAACGAGGATAAGGCAGGCCATTGCCGCCCGGAAAAGCTTTTGCCACATGGTCAAAATGCCTTTTCTGTCGATTCCGACGCCACTTTGGCATCGGCTTGATCGGATGGGGTTGTCGGTAAAGCGGAGGTTTTGGCCGGTTTCGGGGCCGGGGGTTTGACGAGCTTGCCTTCGATCGCGTCTTTCACGTCGCCAGCGCGCTTTTGCTGATAGAGGCTGCGCAAGGCTGCGTAATAGTCGAGCGAGTTGCGTTCGAGATCGTCCAATGTATCGAGATTATCCGTCCGTTCGGTCAGGAAACTACCCCCCGTGCGGGCCGGGTTTGCGGCCGTGATGCGGGCGGCGCGGAATTTCAGGGAATAGGGATCGGCCACCATCTCCACACCGCTACCCAAGGCGTCGCGCGGGTTCGACGGGCCGAGCAGCGGCAGCATCAGATAGGGGCCGGTGCCGATACCCCAGGCCCCGAAGGTCTGGCCGAAATCGGCATCGTGACCGGGGATCTTGATACTGGTGCCGACATCGATGAGGCCGCCAAGCCCCAGAACGGTGTTCAGCCAGAATCGGGCGAAGGTCTGGCCCGCCCGTTCGGCATTGCCTTGCAGGGCGTCATTCACCAGAATGACCGGCGTCTTCAGATTGTTGAGGACATTGCGGATCCCCGTGCGCACGACATCGGGTGTTACCTCGCGATAGCCCTGGGCAATCGGTTTTGCGACATATTTGTCGAGGGTGATGTTCGCCTGGAAAATCGGGCGATTGATATTTTCGAGCGGATCGTTCGTATCCTCATCCGCATCCTCTTCCAACTGCGAGACGGGGGGCGGGCTCTTCTGAGCGGCGCAGCCTGCCAAGGTCAAGGCCCCCAAGGCAAGGGCGGTCGGAAGAGCAGAACGGAACCAACGGGAAAGCATCATCTACGCTCGCTCTCGAATTGCGACTGAAAACACCGGATATATCCGGCACGGGACCGGGCCTTGATAGTGACCCATCAACGGTGGAACGGTCAACCGTCCACCCGCGTGCCGAAGACCGCCATCACCTTTATCGCTATAGCACAGGCGCGCCAGAATGCCACCCGGCGTGCGCGATAAAAGTGCGATCTGGGCTGAATGAGCGGTTTTTTTCGGCTTATGCCGATATGGCTTGTGTTAATATATAAAGATATGTTTATATGTCTCTATCAGAATTTCTTTTCGTTAAGGGCAATGGACCATCTTCTGGCCAGTTTGCGTGCGGCGGCCGAACCGACCCGATTGCGGCTTTTGGCGCTGTGCGCCGAACGTGAATTGACTGTCGGGGAATTGACCCAAATCTTAGGCCAGAGCCAGCCGGGCATATCGCGCCATCTCAAACTTCTGTGCGAAGGGGGCTTGCTTGATCGCTATCGCGAGGGCAGTTCCGTGCTCTATCGGTTGGCCCGGGGCCCTGGTGGGGCCGTCCCGCAGATCCCTGCGGTTCTGGTTGATTTATTGCCTGCCCATGACCCGCTGTTGCAGCGCGATCGGGAACGGCTGCAGGCGATTACGACGGAACGGGAACGATCGGCCGCCGCTTATTTCGCCCAAAATGCCCATCGTTGGGCGGCGATTCGCAGTCTCCATGTGCCGGAAGCCGATGTGGAAGCGCGGCTCTTGGAGCTGATGACCGATCGTCGGATCGACTCGTTACTGGATATCGGGACGGGCACGGGGCGGATCTTGGAACTCTTGGCACCTTATTACACCCGTGCGGTCGGAATCGATCAGTCCCGCGACATGTTGGCAATTGCGCGGGTCAATCTGGATCGTGCCCAGTGTCGCCATGGGTCCGTGCGTCTTGGCGATATGTATGCGTTGCCGTTTGCCGCCCCGGCTTTTTCCCATGTCGTCGTGCATCAGGTGCTGCATTTTGCCGAACGACCGGGCGAGGCGATTTTGGAGGCGGCGCGGGTCTTGGCTCCGGGTGGGCGTCTCGTGATCGTCGATTTCGCCCCCCACGCCCTGGAAACGCTGCGCAGCGATTATGCCCATCGCCGGTTGGGTTTTACCGACGCCGATATGCAGGGGTGGATGCGACGCGCCGGGCTTACGCCAGCACCGTCTCTCTCTTTGCCCGGTGATCCTTTGACGGTCGTCATCTGGGTCGGCGATCGTCGGGCCAACACCGCATCGCCCGAGGCGGTCCTGTCCGATCTTTCTGTTCAGAGCCGTCAATCCGTAGAATTTTTGCAAGAGGAGGGTCTGTCGTGACCGTAAACCCCACCGCCGGAGACCGTTCTTTGAGCCAACAAGAGGGGACGGGGCCGGCCGCCCTGTCCGTGTCGTTCGAGTTTTTTCCGCCGAAATCGGCCGAAATGGAGGAAAAACTCTGGACCGTGATCGAACGCCTGGCCCCCTTGCAGCCGAAATTCGTCTCGGTGACATACGGGGCCGGGGGCACGACGCGCGAACGCACCCATGCGACGGTGCGCCGGATTCGTCAGGAAACGGCACTCGAACCGGCGGCTCATTTGACCTGCATCGGGGCGGATCGCGGGGAAATCGATGCAATCGTTCGGGATTATTGGGATCACGGCATTCGCCATTTGGTGGCCTTGCGCGGGGATATTCCGGCCGATTATCGCGATCGTTACCCGTCGGCGACGGGGTATAATTACGCGTCCGAACTGGTGGCTGGCATTCGCCGCGTGGCCGATTTTGAAATTTCGGTCGCAGCCTATCCCGAAGGTCACCCCGAATCCGATGGGATCGGGGCGGAGTTGGACAATCTGAAACGGAAAATCGATGCGGGGGCGACGCGGGCCATTACGCAATTCTTTTTCGATGCCGAAACCTATTGCCGGTTTTTGGACCGGGCGTTGGCGGCTGGCATTACGGTGCCGATCGTGCCGGGGATTTTACCGGTGACGAATTTTGCCCAGACGGTGAAATTCGCGGCCCTCTGCGGGGCATCGATTCCGTCTTGGATGTCGGCTCTGTTCTCCGAACTCGACACGGATCCCGAGACGCGTCGGCTGGTGGCGGCCTCGGTCGCGGTTGAGTTGTGCCAGAAACTGGCCGGTCAAGGGGTGCGGGATTTCCATTTCTATACGATGAACCGGGCCGATCTCACGGTTGCGATCTGTCATCGCCTGGGGATTCGTACGGCGGTCGCCTGATCGCCTGTTTCGGTTGGCCCGGTTGATTTTTTGAAGGATTTTTTGGGATCATGGCGCATCTTCTCGATATTTTGGCCGAGCGTGTCCTCCTGTGCGACGGTGGGATGGGGTCGCGGGTTCAGGCCGCCGATCTGCATGTCGATCGTGATTTTCTAGGTCATGAAAATTGCACTGAAATTCTCTTGAACAGTCGCCCCGATCTCGTCCGCGATATCCATATCGGTTATCTCGAAGCTGGGGCCGATCTCATTGAAACCAACAGTTTCGGCGGCTCTCCGCTGACATTGAGCGAATTCGGTCTCGAAGATCTTGCCTATGATTTGAATGTCAAGGCGGGCCTGATCGCGCGCGAGGCCGTCGATTCATTCAAGGATGGGCGCGAACGCTTTGTCTTAGGCTCGATCGGTCCCGGCACGCGCCTGCCGAGCCTCGGCCATGTTCCCTATCAGACGCTAGAGGATGGCTTTACGGTTCAGGCGTCGGGTCTGATTGCGGGATCGGTCGATGGCATCCTGATCGAAACCTGTCAGGACCCGTTGCAAATCAAGGCGGCGGTGAACGGCGTGAAACGGGCCCGTCTGGCGGCGGGAACCGATACCCCGATCTTGGTCCAGGTCACCGTCGAGACCACGGGCACCTTGTTGGTCGGGGCCGATATCGCGGCGGCGGCAACCATCGTCGAGGCGTTGGATGTGCCGCTCTTGGGGTTGAACTGTGCCACTGGACCGCAGGAAATGGCGGAACATGTGCGCTGGCTTGGGGAAAATTGGCCGGGCTTGATTTCGGTTCAACCCAATGCCGGGTTGCCGGAATTGGTGGATGGCCGCGCGCGCTACCCGTTATCGGCGGGGGAATTGGCGCAATGGGTCCGCCGTTTCGTGGAAGAAGACGGGCTGAACATGATCGGCGGCTGTTGCGGGACCGATGTGCCGCATATTCAGGCCCTTGACCAGATGCTGTGTCGTCTTGCCGGGACTGCCCGTCGCCCGACCCCGGTCCGGCGCAAGCCGATTTGGATTCCGGCGGTCGCATCCCTTTATAGCCAAGTGCCGCTGCGTCAGGAAAATGCCTATCTGTCGATCGGCGAGCGCTGTAATGCCAACGGGTCGAAGAAATTCCGCTTGGCCCAGGATGCGGGCGATTGGGATACGTGCGTCGAGATGGGCCGGGAACAAATCAAAGAAGGCTCCCATACGCTCGATGTCTGTACCGCCTTTGTCGGGCGCGACGAGATCGCCGATATGACCGAAGTGGTCACCCGAATGCGCGGTTCGGTTTCGGCACCGCTCGTCATCGATTCGACCGAATTGCCGGTGCTGGAGGCGGCGCTCAAGCTTTATGGCGGCAAGGCCATCTTGAATTCGATCAATTTCGAGGATGGCGAAGAACCGGCACATCGGCGCATGGAACTCGCCCGGCGGTTCGGTGCGGCGGTGATTGCGCTTACCATCGATGAAGAGGGCATGGCGAAAACGGCGGATCGCAAACTCGAAATCGCCCACCGGCTGTATCGGTTTGCCTGCGAAGATCATGGCCTGAAACCATCCGATCTCTTGTTCGATCCTCTGACCTTCACGATCGCCACGGGCAATGACGATGATCGCAGGCTCGGCCTTGAAACCTTGGACGCGATCGAACGGATCGCCAAGGAACTGCCGGGATGTCAGATCATTCTGGGCCTGTCGAACATTTCCTTCGGCTTGAACCCGGCGGCCCGCCATGTTCTGAATTCCGTCTTTTTGGACCATGCCGTGCGCCGGGGGATGACCGGTGCCATCGTCCATGTCTCAAAGATCCTGCCGCTGCATAAAATCCCGGCCGAAGAGGTGAAGGCGGCCGAAGATCTGATCTTCGATCGCCGCAGCGCGGGCGTCGATCCGTTGCAGGTCTTCATCGGCTTGTTTATGGATCGCAAGGCCGAGGCGAGCACGAAAAAATCCCGGCCCGAGGCCGTGGAAGAACGCCTGTCCCAACGCATCGTCGATGGCGATCGCATCGATCTCGACAGCGATCTCAAGCTTGCGATGGAAACGCATAAGCCGCTCGATATCATCAATAATTTCCTTCTCGACGGGATGCGGATCGTCGGCGAACTGTTCGGGGCGGGCAAGATGCAATTGCCCTTCGTTCTGCAATCGGCGGAAACGATGAAGGCGGCGGTCAGTTTTCTCGAACCCTTTATGGAACAGGTCGAAGGCCAGGAAAAAGGGACCATGGTCCTGGCGACGGTCAAGGGCGACGTGCACGATATCGGCAAGAATCTCGTCGATATCATCCTGACCAATAACGGGTATAAGGTGATCAATCTCGGCATCAAGCAACCGGTTCAGGCCATTATCGACGCCGCTAAAACCCATAAGGCCAATGCGATCGGCATGTCCGGCCTTTTGGTGAAGTCGACCGTGGTGATGCGAGAAAATCTGGAAGAGATGACCCTTCAGGGTTTGGATATTCCGGTCATTTTGGGCGGTGCCGCACTCACGCGGCGCTATGTCGAAGAGGATTGCCACAAGGCCTATGGCAGCGGCCTCGTCGCCTATGCGCGCGATGCCTTCGACGGTCTCGACCTCATGGAAAAAGCTGTCAGCGGCACGTTTGCCGGGCATGTCGCGGCGATTGAAGCCAATAATCGCGGTAAGCCCATGAACAATCGGCGCACCCTCGGCAAGGCGACGGAGGTCCGGCCGTTACGGCCGCTGGAACTTGACGAAATTCGGTTGCGCCGCAATGAGTTGAACCGCGATTTGCCGGTGCCGGTTCCCCCGTTTTGGGGGGCGCGCACGCTTGATCGGGTTCAGGTGAAGGCCCTGGTCCCGTTTTTGAACGAACGCATGCTCTATCAATTTCATTGGGGCTATCGCAAGGACGGCCGCACCTTGGAGGAGTTTAAGAGTTGGGCCGGCAAGGAATTGAAGCCAACATTGAACCGGATCCTCACTGAGGCGATCGATGCCGATATTCTGCGCCCGCAAGGGGCCTACGGCTATTGGCGGGCGGCAGCCGAAGGGAATGATGTCATCCTGTTTGGGGATGACGGTGTGCGTGAACTCACCCGTTTCACCTTTCCGCGTCAGGCGAAGGATGGCGGTTTGTGCATTGCCGATTTTTTCCGGGACGTCTCGTCGGGGGTCTTGGATGTGATCGGGTTGCAGGTGGTGACAATGGGGCAGCATGCCTCGGAAGTGGCGCGGGAATGGTTCGCGGCCAATCGGTATCAGGATTACCTCTACCTCCACGGCTTGTCGGTGGAGATGGCGGAAGCGATGGCCGAATTCGTGCACAAAAGGATTCGGGCGGAGCTTGGCTTTGCCGATGAGGAGGCGCGCGATATCGATGGGTTGCTGCATCAACAGTATCGGGGGTCACGCTATTCGTTCGGGTATCCGGCATGCCCACGGGTCGAAGATCAAAAACAAATCTTGGAACTTCTGGGGGCCGAGCGGCTTGGCATTCATTTAACTGATGAATTCCAACTTGACCCGGAACAATCGACCAGCGCGTTGGTCGTTCTGCATCCGCAGGCGAAATATTTTTCGGTGTGATGGATGAAGGGGGGCCATCACGCCCCCCAAAAAATTCCGATGAACAGGCAGAATGAGGCGTGTGTGTGTTACCGCAAGCGCCGAGAGCCGATCGACCTTATGGCGGGCCGATCAACGAGTTCTTGCGTGCCCTTTCAATGGCTTCAGGCCGGGCATTCACGACGTTGGCCGGTGCCGTGTCCGATGGCAGGCGCGAGCCGACGAAACGCGAGGGCTTGACTGGTGCTTGTTGAGATTCCTGCCCATCCGGCATGCCGACGCAGGCGGTCAGCAGTGGCAAGGCGCAGGCGATGATAGGAATGACACGTAATATCGTCATGATATAACAGACCCTCCCCCCAGGTTTCTTCAGAAAAGGGTAGGTTCTATCGAGCATGCTGTCCAGCAGAATTTATGACAGGTCCGTCGCTTCATTCTACAAGGAATGGGAGTGAAAAGGGCCATATCTTTCAATAAAATATTCATTCATTGAAAGATATGGCGGTATCTGATTACCGACTTTTGGGTTCAAGCTGGCTGTTTTTACGGGCTTGGTCAACCGCATTGCCAGAGGCTGTACTGACGTCAGCCGGTTGAATTTTTGTTGGAATACGAGATCCAACGACAACAGTCCCCTTATCGGTATCGGCCTGTTGACCATTTTCAGGCATGCCGGCACAAGCGGCGAGTAAGGGTGCGATGAAGACGATAGCAACTGTTGACCGGAGCAAGGACATGAATACCTCCACCACCAAAATTTCATTGCTTCTCAAATTAGAGAGATAATACCACCTTGTCCAGGAAAACATGCGGGTGAGTATAAGAAAAGATCAAAAAAAACACCCTAATTGATGGAAAAATACCATTTTTATGAGATGACTGAGCATTTTAGGTCAAAATCGGTTTAAACGCCTATCTTCTCAACATGATGACAGGCAACCTCGTGCCCGCCGACCTGACGAAGATCTGGCGCGATGCGGGCGCATTCCTCAGTTGCGAAGGGACAGCGCTTGTGAAAGGCGCAGCCCGGCGGCGGGTTGAGCGGCGAAGGTAGTTCACCCTTGATCGCAATCATGCGATCCTTGTGATCAGGATCGACCGAGGGGGTTGCCGCCAAGAGAATCCGGGTATAGGGATGCCGCGGGGTTGCAAATAGGCTGATTTTGCTAGCCCGTTCGACCGGACGTCCGAGATACATGACCATGACATCGTCGGCGATATGCCGCACGACCGAGAGATCGTGACTGATGAACAAATAGGCGAGATTGAATTCTTCTTGTAGATCCATCATCAGGTTCAAAACCTGTGCCTGAATCGAAACATCGAGCGCCGAGACGGGTTCGTCCGCGATGACGACGCGCGGTTTCAGCATCAAGGCGCGGGCGATCGCGATTCGTTGGCGTTGGCCGCCGGAAAACATGTGGGGATAGCGCCCATAATGGTCCTGACGCAGACCGACCTTGTCCATCATGGACCGTGCGATCGATTCGCAGGTTTTGCGATCACCGGCCTTATTGATATGGAGGGGTTCTTCGAGGATCTGGCCCACCGTCTTGCGTGGGTTGAGCGAGCCATAAGGATTTTGAAAGACCATCTGAACCGAAAGACGCAAGTGACGGCGTGTTGCCTCGTCGGTTTTCAAGGTTGCCTTGCCGTCGATCCAAAGCTCGCCGTCGCTCGGTGTTTCTAAAAGACAGGCGACCCGCGCCAGGGTCGATTTTCCACAGCCCGATTCGCCAACGACGGCCAGGGTTTTACCGGCGGACAGGGTAAAGGATACCCCATCCACCGCCTTGACTGTGGCGGCAGGCTTGAAGAGTCCGCCGCTGACCTGGTAATGCCGCCTTATGGCGCGGGCCTCCATCAAAATCTCGCTCATGCCTCGCCCCCGAACTGTGATGCCGCATCCACCGTCGGTCGTCCTGCCGCGTCGAGGGGGGTAAAGCACCGTGCCCGACGCCCCGTCTCGCCGATGAGGCGGGGGCCTTGCGTGGTACAGGTGGTGGTGCGAAACCCGCAACGGGGATTGAAGAGACAGCCGGTCGGTCGATCGTCGATGCCGGGGACGACGCCGGGAATCGTCGGCAGGCGTTTCTTGCCGAGAGCCCGTTCCGGCAAGGCATCGAGCAAGGCCGCCGTGTAGGGATGACGCGGGGCGGAAAAGAGCTGTTTCGTCGGGGCTTCTTCGACCATTTGCCCGGCATACATGACTTGGACCCGATGGGCCGTTTCGGCGACGACACCCATATCGTGGGTAATGAGGACGAGGCCCATGCCCTTCTCCCGCTGCAAACCGATCAGCAGGTCGAGAATCTGGCGTTGGATCGTCACGTCGAGGGCGGTCGTCGGCTCGTCTGCGATGAGAAGGCTCGGATTGCAGGCGATCGCCATCGCGATCATCACCCGCTGGTTCATGCCGCCGGAGAGTTGATGCGGAAACGATCCAAGCCGCGTTTCTGGGGCCGGAATGCCGACCTGATGTAACAGCTCGACCACCCGTTCGCGGCGCTTGGCCCTCGGCACGACACCATGGACCGCCAGACTCTCGGCGATTTGCCATCCGATCGGATAGCAGGGATTGAGCGAAGACATCGGTTCCTGGAACACCATGGCGATGTCCTTGCCGACGAGAACCCGGCGTTGTTTCGGCGTCAGACTCAAGAGATCCTGATCGCCGAAACGGAGGATATCGGCCGTGACCTTGCCGGGAAACGCAATGAGGCCCATGAGGGCCAGCATAGACACACTCTTGCCGGAGCCGGACTCGCCGACGACGCACAGAATCTCGCCTTCATCGACGGTCATATCGAGACCGGACACAGCCTGAAACCGGCCGCGTGCCGTGGCGAATTCGACGGATAGATTGCGGATTTCGAGACGGGGCATCAGCGTTTCAGCTTCGGATCGAGGGCATCGCGCAACCCGTCGCCAAACAGGTTGAAGGCGAGCACAGTGATGAAAATGGCAAGACCGGGAAGCGTGATCATCCACCAAGCCCGCTGAAGATATTGCAGCGACCCGGACAGCATGGTTCCCCATTCCGGTGTCGGCGGCTGCGCGCCCAAGCCCAAAAACCCGAGGGCGGCGGCTTCGAGGATGGCATTGGAGAAACTCAAGGTCGCCTGGACGATGAGCGGTGCCATGCAGTTGGGCAAAATCACGAGAAACATCAAACGCAGGGTCCCGGCCCCGGCACAGCGGCTGGCCGTGACGTAATCGCGGGTAAGCTCGCTCAAGGCAGCGGCGCGGGCGAGGCGGGTAAAACTGGGCAGGGTCACGATCGTCACGGCCAGCATCGTGTTGACGAGGCTAGGGCCCAAAACCGATACGACGACAATGGCGAGCAGTAAGCCCGGAAACACCAGCAAGATATCCATGAAGCGCATGATCGCGACATCGACGGCCCCACCCGCGAAGGCGGCACTGAGGCCGAGGGTCGTTCCAATGCCAAGGGACAGAACGACAACCGAAGCGCCGAGCAGCAGGGCGATCCGGGCCCCGTAGATCAGCCGGGACAACATGTCGCGCCCGAGATCGTCGGTGCCGAGCAGGAATTGGGCCGACCCGCCCGTCTGCCAAACCGGTGGGGTGAGGAACATGGTGCGGAATTGCTGCTCGAAGCCGTAAGGGGCGATGAGCTCGGCAAAAAGCGCTATCAGCACCAAGACGGCCATCACATAAAGGCCGATCAAGGCACCGCGATTTTGCGAGAAAGACCGCCAAAACAGGGCGAGCGAGCCAGGTTGCGCCTTGGGCGTGGTGGTGTCAGTCAGGGTCATGGAATCAACGCCGAATCCGGGGGTTCAGGAAGCCATAGGTCAGATCGACGGCAAGATTAACCAACATGACCAAGGTGGCGACGATGAGGACGCCGCCTTGCAGGACGGTATAATCGCGGCGTTGGACCGCCTCGACCAGCCAACTACCGACGCCGGGCCTGGAAAAAATCGTTTCGGTCAAGATCGCCCCGCCCATCAACGCGCCGATCTGAAGTCCGATCGAGGTCACGACGGGGATCAAGGCATTGCGCAAGGCATGAACCACGACGACCCGCGTCCCAGACAGGCCCTTGGCCCTGGCCGTGCGCACGTAATCTTCGCCCAAGACTTCAAGCATCGAAGACCGCGTCATGCGGGCAATGACGGCAAGCGGAATAGTGCCGAGTACGATGGCGGGCAAAATCATATAGCGCAGCGCCGACAGAAAGGCACCCTCGTCATCGCTGAAAAACAACGTATCGAGGAGATAGAAGCCCGTCACGCTGTCGACCGAATAAGCGGCGTCGATGCGTCCCGAAACTGGTGTCAGGCCGAGATTGACCGAAAAAAACAGGATCAGCATCAGCCCCCACCAGGGGATCGGCATCGAGGCACCGGTGACGGATACCCCGATCAGACCGTAATCGAACACGGACCCGCGCCGGACGGCGGCGATCACGCCAAAGGGCAAGCCGACGATGATGGCAAAGACCATGGCGAGCAATGCCAGTTCCAAGGTCGCCGGAAAGACGTTGATGAACTCGTGCCAAACCGTGTCTTTGGTCGCAATCGAAATCCCGAGATCACCGTGCAGCACTTGCCAGATATAATCGAGATACTGCTTCCACAGGGGTTGATCCAGACCCAATTCGTGACGGAAATAGGCCAACCGTTCGGGCGAAATCCCGCGCTCGCCCGACCGTGCTTCGATCGGGTCGCCGGGGACCAGTCGGATCAGGGTGAAGGTCAGTAAGGTGATCCCGAAGAAGGTCGGAATAATCAAACTGGCGCGTCTGAGGATGAACTTGAGCACCGGGGCCTGTCCCTGAAAGGATCGGGATGATCGGGTGAAACCGGCCCCCCATCTTCATGAGGCCCCGTGTTTACCGATCGCAAAAGAGCGGAAAAAAGTAATAGGTGAAACTGTTTCGTCAATCAATCTGATTCACGAAAACAACGCGGCACCGACGGATGGGCAAAACATTCGGGTTACGCGTAGGGCCATCCTGGATCGGCCGAGATCGGCCGATCCAGGATGGGAAACGATGACTATTTCAATTCGACTTCGTTGAATTCATGCCGGGCGAAGGGGCTGATCTTGTAGCCTTCAACTTCCTTGCGCATCGGCATGTATTGCACCGAATGGGCGACCAGAACTTGTGGGGCCTCGGCCTTGATGATGTCTTGGGCTTGCTTGTAAAGCTTGATCCGTTCGGCCTGTTCCGTGGTCACGGCCGCCTTTTTATTCAGCTCGTCATATTGCTTGTTGCACCATTTCGAGATGTTGCCGCCACCCGGACGGGCCGCATCGCAGCTCAAGAGCGGAACGAAGAAGTTATCCGGATCGCCATTGTCCCCGGTCCAGCCCAATTGGGCCATCTGATGTTCGCCTTGTTGTGCGCGCTTACGATATTCGCCCCATTCATAGCGCACGATCTTGGCCTTCACCCCGATCTTGGCGAGGTCGGCCTGCATCAATTCACCGATCCGGCCGGCATCGGGATTGTAGGGACGCTGCACGGGCATCGCCCAAAGATCGGTTTCAAACCCATTTGGATAACCGGCCTCGGCCAGGAGCTTTTTGGCGGCTTCGAGGTCATGGGGGTAATCTGTGATGTCCTTGCTATAGGCCCAGATCGTCGGCGGGATCAAGGTTTTAGCCGTCGTCCCGGCCCCTTGGAAAACGGCGTCGAGAATCGCCTTCTTGTCGATCGCCATGTTGACCGCTTGACGCACGCGCACGTCGTCGAACGGTTTTTTCGTCACGTTCATGGCGAGATAGCCGATATTGAGACCGGGCTGATCCTGCATCTTGAGCCGGGCATCTTCACGAATGCGCGGCAGGTCGGCAACGTTCGGATAGGGGGCGATATGGCATTCGCCGTTCTGCAATTTGGCCAACCGAACCGACGGATCCTTCGTGATCGCGAAAACCAGATCGACCTTTGCCTTCGGACCCCAATAATCCTTGAAAATCTTATAGCGGACTTGCGAGTCCTTTTCGTATTTCTGAAATTCGAACGGGCCGGTGCCGATCGGTTCTTGATCGACCAGTTCGGGTTTGCCCTTCTTCATGGCAACATCGGCATATTCGGCCGACATGATCGAGGCGAAATCCATCCCGAGATCGGCGAGGAACGGGGCTTGGGGCTCGTTCAGGGTGATCTTGACCGTGTAATCGTCAATTTTTTCGACCGATTTCAAGAGTTTCGGAAAACCCATATCGCCGAAATAGCTGTATTCGCCGCCCGACACTTTGTGGAAGGGATTGTCGTCTTTCCACTGACGATTGAAGGAGAACAACACGTCGTCGGCGGTAAGCTCGCGGGACGGCTTGAAATTGGCGTTGCTGTGGAATTTGACGCCCTTGCGCAGATGGAACGTGTAGACCAGCCCATCGGCGGAGATATCCCATTTTTCGGCGAGCCCAGGGCCGATCTCGGTCGTGCCGAGTTTGAATTCGACCAGATTATTATAGACCGGCCGGGTCGCATCGAAGGTCGTGCCTGTGGTATTGATCTGCGGATTGAAATTTTCCGGCGAGCCTTCAGAGCAATAGACGAGCGTCTTGGCCTGGGCGGCGCTCACGGCGCCGACAGCGGCCAAAATGAAGGCGGCACCGAGCAATTGGGTGCGATGAGACGTGCGAAAAACCATGAAAACGTGAACCCCTCTGCTGGAATGTGCCGGATGAAGCCGGGCGGCTCTCTGGCATTCTTGTTTGTCAGTGCGCATTAGAGCAGCTTCGCAGCCGCTGTCAAATAGCCCGGTGGGTCAATCGCGTTTTAGCCGGGATCCCTAAATTTTTAGCGGTGCTCGTTACGATGAAAGACAACCAAAAACCCCGTTCAGGTCGGGTTGCGTCGGGCAAGGGCCGCAAGATCGGCCCCGGCAATCCGATAGGATGCCCAATCGGAACGGTGGGTCAGGCCCAATCGTTCGTAAAAGGCCCGTGCCGGGTTCCAGTCCAGCACGCTGAGGTCGAGACGCCGAGCGCCATCGCGGACCGCAATGGCGGCAAGATCCGTGATGAACCGTTCCCCAATGCCGCAGCCACGCGCCGATGGGGTAATGTAAAGATCTTCGAGATGAATGCCGGCACGGCCTTCCCAGGTGGAATAATTATGGAACCACAGGCAAAAGCCAACTGTAACGCCGTCGAGATCGGCCAGCCGACAGTGGAACCGTGGGTTGGGGCCGAAACCGTCCCGCAGAAAATCGGCCTCCGTTGCGACGACGGCATCCGGCTCGCGTTCGAAGGTTGCCAATTCACGAACCAATCGCAAAATCGTCCCGACATCTTCGGGCCGCGCATCGCGCACGGTTAATTCAGCCATCGAACCCCCGGTAAAATTCCACGCCGCTCGACGTGCGAGGGCATTTTTTCCACCCTATGATGGTGATACGCAGCACACCCGTCAAGCGCCGGTACGCATGACGGGGGCACAATCGTCCAAAACGCGCCGATCCGTTACATATTGGGGTAATTGGGACCCCCGCCGCCTTCTGGAACGGTCCAATTGATGTTTTGGGTCGGGTCTTTAATGTCGCAGGTCTTGCAGTGGACGCAATTTTGCGAATTGATTTGCAGGCGAGGATTCTGGCCCTGGTCGTCCTTGACGATTTCATAGACCCCCGCCGGGCAATAATATTGTTCCGGCGACCCATAGACGGCATGGTTGACCGTGATCGCACTGTCGGGTTTTTTGAGTTTCAGGTGGGCCGCCTGATGTTCGGCGTGGTTCGTGTTGGAAATGAAGACTGACGATAGCCGATCGAAACTGACCTTGCCGTCGGGTTTCGGATAGTGGATCGGCTTGACGGCGGCCAGAGGTTTCAACGTCGTGTGGTCGGCATGCCGGTGGCTCAGCGTCCAGGGGGCCTTGCCTCGGAAAATAAAGGTGTCGAGCGCGCTATAGGCGATACCGCCATAAAGGCCCCATCGGAAGGATGGGCGGATGTTGCGGACCCGGTATAATTCGTCCCAGATCCACGATTGTTCGAGCGCCGGGCGATAGTCGCTCGACCCGGCACCGTCCAGATCCCGAAACACGGTTTCAGCGGCCAGCATGCCGGATTTCATCGCCGTGTGCGTGCCCTTGATTTTCGGAACGTTGAGGAAGCCCGCCGCACAGCCGATCAAGGCACCGCCGGGAAAGCTCAAGGTCGGAATCGACTGAAACCCGCCTTCGTTGATCGCGCGGGCCCCATAGGCGATGCGCCTGCCGCCCTCGAACGTGGACCGAATGGCGGGATGCGTTTTATAGCGTTGAAATTCCTCGAATGGCGATAAGGTCGGGTTCTGATAATCGAGGGCGACGACGAACCCCACGGCGACCAGATTATTTTCCAGGTGATAGAGGAAGGAACCGCCATAGGTGCTGCTGTCCATCGGCCAGCCGACCGTGTGGACGATGAGACCCGGCTTATGCTTGGCCGGATCGATTTCCCACAATTCCTTGATGCCGATCCCATAAGTCTGCGGTTCTTTGCCGTTGCGTAGGTCGAACCGATCGATCAGCCCCTTGGTGAGCGAGCCGCGACAGCCTTCGCCGAACAAGGTCACTTTTCCGTGAAGTTCGATGCCCGGCTGATAGAGATCGGTCGGCTCGCCGTTTTTATCGAGGCCCATATCCCCCGTTGCAATGCCGCGCACCCGCCCATCGTCTGTGTAGAGAACCTCGGCGGCCGCGAATCCAGGATAAATCTCGACGCCCAATTCTTCGGCCTGTTGGCCGAGCCAGCGACAGAAATTACCGAGGCTGACGATATAGTTGCCGTGATTATGCATTTGCGGCGGCGTCGGCAGTCGGATGGCATTGCCGGCCGTCAGGAACAAGAAACGGTCCTCTTTGGCGGGGGTGTTGAGTGGGGCACCCTTTTCCCGCCAATCTGGGATCAGTTCACTCAGGGTCCGGGGCTCGAGGACGGCACCGGACAGAATATGCGCGCCGACCTCGGAGCCTTTTTCCAGCACGCAGACTGAAATGTCGCGGCCTGTTTCGACAGCAAGCTGTTTCAGCCGGATCGCCGCCGACAAGCCGGATGGACCGGCCCCGACGATGACGACGTCATATTCCATCACTTCGCGTTCCATACCGCCTCCGGTTTCCTGTGCTTTTATCGGGTTGCCGTGGGCATCCGCCGTCTCGGCCCCGTCGTTGGGATCTCTCTTGAGACAGTATATAGCGGGTATAGCGCCTGACACCTAGTCGCATCGTGTCATAGGGCGCATATAATAAATACATTTTCATTTGAAAGGTGGTGAAAATCCGTTCCGGCCGACTGCTGCATGGGAGTTGTTGCATTGAAGGACGGTGAGGGCGATAACGGGCGGCCAGGAGGCGGGTTCGTTGCGCTGAGGAAACCATGCTTGATCATATTCTGGCCTTTCTCGTCGATGCGGGCGTGGATGAACCCATCGCCGATCACCCGAACGATCGATTTGCCGAAGAGGCGAGCCGTCTTGCCGCGCGTTCCCGCCGGAACGAGGCACCCTCGGCGTCACCCTTACCCTCGGCACTGGGCGGTGTGAACGCGCGTGCGCCGGCATCGCCGACGGACGCTGGCGGTCGTCGTGCATCGCCCACCCCTGTACAAGACCAGGCTCGGCCCGACGCGGTGGCGGCTGCGACAGCCGCAGCGGCGGCTTGCGCCAGTCTTGAGGATCTGCGGGCGGCGGTCGCGGCCTTTCAGCATTGCCCCTTGAAACACACGGCCACCAACACGGTTTTTGCCGACGGCAATCCGCAATCCGGGATCGTGTTGATCGGCGAGGCCCCCGGTGCTGAAGAAGATCGCATCGGCTTACCCTTTGTCGGGGCTTCGGGACAGTTGCTGGATCGCATGCTGGCGACGATCGACCTTGACCGCACCAAAGTCTACATCACCAACGTGGTCTTCTGGCGGCCGCCCCAGAATCGCAAACCGACCGAAGCGGAATTGGCAATTTGTCGACCCTTCGTGGAGCGCCATCTCGCCCTGCTCAACCCCCGGCTTCTAGTAATTGTGGGCGGAACTGCGAGTGGGGCTTTGATGCCGGGAAGTGAAGGAATTACAAGACTGAGAGGGCGTCCGCTGGTGATTCACGGGGCGGGTGTTAACCACCCGATTCAAGCAATTGCCATGTATCATCCATCGTTTTTGCTTCGCTCGCCGGAGCGCAAACGGGAAACATGGTCGGATCTACTATATATCAAGTCTAAAATTGAAGCTACTTCAAAGTAACTAGAAGAAAACATAGATAAACGTACAATAATTATAAATCAAAAAAAGCATAAAAATTTTTTTGCTTGCAGCATTTGGAAATATGCTTTATTACGGCCCCCATGACTGGAGAACGTGACGGCGCCTGCATGCGCAGGACTGTGCCAACGGCAATCCTTTTTGCCTTTACGGCAGGTCTTTTGCTCTGTGTTGCAACCCCTGCTTTCGCGGGTGGTGACGGTACAGCGCCAAGGACCGAAGCGGCACCGAAATCGGTTGCTGTGCCCGTTGGTACATTCACCCTTCCCGCAACTTTGAGCGATCAGGACGCTTCGACGTACACTGCGATTTTTTCTCTGCAAGACCAAGGCCAATGGGATGCTGCCGATCATCGGATTGCCACCCTCGGCGATAAAACCTTGTTGGGAACGGTTCTGGCCCAGAGACTGACATCGCCTCGTTACAAGGGCGGATTTGCCGAGTATCGGGCATGGCTTGAGCATTATCCCGACTATCCCGAGGCCCGATCGGTGTGGGCGCTCGCAAAAAAGAAGGCGCCCAATCAGGCCGTGCCCAGCCCCGTGATGGCGGCGGTGACGACGGATCAAGGGGCATCGGCACCGGTTTCACGACTGCCGAACGAGCCCCGATCGGCGGGCTTGCGGACACCTTCGCGCTACGCAACGGGGCTTGCCCATTGGCGCGCCGGCCGGTTCGCCGATGCCGCCGTTGATTTCGAGGCGGTTGCCCGCGCCGGAACGACGCCCGGCTGGTATGTTGCGGCTGCGGCTTATTGGGCGGCGCGCGCGCATCTTAAACTGCGTCATGGCGACGAAGCAGACATGTGGCTCGCCTTGGCCGCCGATGAACCGCGCAGCTTTTATGGCATGCTGGCCCGGCAGAAACTGGGTCTCGATGTCGCAGCAAAACAGACCCAGCAGGGGCTTACCTCGCTCGATATCAGCCAATTGCAAGCCTTACCCGCCGGACGCCGGGCCTTGGCTCTGGTGCAGATTGGCGAGACCGATCGGGCTGAGGCGGAATTGCGCGCGCTCGTCAGTCGCGGCAATCGATCTTTAAGTCAGGCGATCGTTGCCTTGGCCGATCTTGCCCATATGCCGGCACTCTGCATGGCGGTCGGATCGAAGGATGCCGGGGATGCGAAGCGCGACGCTGTGCTTTATCCCATGCCCCGCTGGCAGCCGCGCAACGGCTTTCAAGTCGACCGCGCCTTGCTGTTTGCCCTGATGATGCAGGAGAGCCGGTTTACGGTGAATGCGCAGTCGAGTGCCGGGGCGTCCGGTCTCATGCAATTGATGCCCGACACGGCGCGTGCCGTGGCCCGCAAGGCTGGCATTGCCTTTCGGACCATGAACGATCTGGTGGATCCGGCACTCAATCTCAGTTTGGGCCAGGAATATGTGAAGTTGCTGATCGATCATGAGCAGATCAACGGCAATCTCATTCTCCTGCTCGCCAGCTATAACACTGGCCCCGGTGCCATTGCGAAATGGCCGACGATCCGCGATTATGCGCAAGATCCGTTGCTGTTCATCGAAAGCTTGCCAAGTCAGGATGTCAGGCTCTATGTCGAGCAGGTGATGACCAATCTCTGGATCTATCGCGAGCGCTTGGGACAGCCCGTCCCTGACCTTGAAGCGTTGGCGTCCAATAGTTGGCCGAGTTATGTCGCACTCGACCGCAACACGAAAACCGTTGGGGTGCAAAGTGCCCAGGCTCGATGAGACGCGCCCTTTCCTGCCGGTGCGGATTGCGGTCCTGACCGTATCCGACACGCGGGGTCTTGCCGATGATCGGTCGGGCGATCTTCTGGTCGGTTTGCTGACCGGCGATGGCCACCAGTTGGCCGACCGTGCCATCGTTCAAGACGATGTGGCCGCCATCACTGCTTATTTGACCCGTTGGATTGCCGATTCGAACGTCGATGTCGTGATTGCCACGGGTGGGACCGGGCTTACCGGACGCGATGTCACCCCGGAGGCGTTTCAAGCGGTCTATGACAAGGAAATTCCAGGTTTCGGCGAGGTGTTTCGCTTTTTATCCTGGCAGAAGATCGGCACGTCCACGATTCAGTCCCGGGCAACGGCGGGTCTGGCGGGCGGGACATATCTTTTTGCACTGCCGGGCTCGCCCAGCGCGTGCCGCGATGCGTGGGAGGATATTCTGCGCCATCAATTGGACAATCGCTATCGACCCTGCAATCTCGTTGAGTTGATGCCGCGCCTGTTGGAGCATCAGCGGCGTGGCGATAGGGTATAAAGCGATTTTAGCCGGGCGGGTGGCACGCCGGCCAAAAACAAGACGATGATCAGGAGATTGCGGCTGGCCCGCCGGAACCAACCATCCCGGCGGTAACGGATGGCCGAGGTCGTGGTCCGTACCGAAAGGCAGCGCAAGCGGCGGCGGCCGATTTTGCGCACCATCAAGACGTCTTCCATAAAATCCGTCTCTGGATAGCCGCCGAGAGCGACATAGAACCCATGGGCGATCAGGAGACCCTGATCGCCATAAGGCAGGCCGAGGTGCCCACGCCCATGGGCAAGCCAGGCGATCAACCGCCCTTGCCATGCCCGATCATCGAAGCAAAGTCGTCCATAACCGGCATGGGTTTGGGCATCGCAACCGGCCATAAAATCGGCCAGTGCGCGACCCCAGCCCGCATCGGGTACCGTATCGGCATGGAGAAACCAGAAAAATTCCGCACCGAGGTCCCGTGCGGCATCGGCGGCCTTGCGGTATTGGGCGGCACGACCGGGCGGGGCCGTGACGAAGAGGCACCCTGCGGCCACTGCCAAGGCTTGTGTTTCATCCGTGGAACCGCCATCGGCGACGATGAGGGTCGTGCGCAGTCCTGGGTGGGATGCCGACAGGGCCGTAAGGCAGGCCGGCAAAGATCCGGCGGCATTCAGGGTTGCGATGATGACGGCAAGATGATGGGTGACCATCTCCTCTTTCTAACGGAGGATCGCTTGAAACGGAAGTTGTTCGACCGGTCGAGGCGTCAGGGCGTAAAGGTACAGGCATGGGCGGCGTTGGAATATTCCCGTTGGATGAAATAGGGAGACCCAGCCAACGAAACCATCATGGCACCCTGACATTTGTCGCCGATTTCCTGACCGGTCGCATCGAACCAGGCATTGAGATTGGGGTCGGTGATGGCCTCGATCAATTCATGGGACAGGACCGAATCCTGCGCATCGGCCAGTTGACCGTTCGGCGTATTGGCGGGGCCATTGCAGCCGCGCACATTGGCGAAGGGTTGCACGCTATAGACGATATGACCGACATCGGCGAAATCGAAGGCACCGTGATACCCACAGAACTGGAACGTCGCCGGACGATCGGGGGAATAACAAGAGGTCGCGGACAGGCAGACATTGGTCCCTTGGGGCAGGAACAGATTGTACATATGGGTAAGGCCGTTGCCCTTGACCGTGCGGGCCGCCATTTGAACCAGTTTCGACACGTCGGCTGCGGTGAGATTGGTCGCCGTCGTGGTGAGCGCAACGGAGACGCCGAGGCTATAGCGGTGCGCCGCCGGTTTTGTTTGCCGCATATATTGGTTGACGATGTTGATGAAGGTGCTGTTGGTGAAATCCTGATAGAATTTCGTCGGATTGCCCCAGTGACTGGCCGGTTTATTGATGTAGATCGGATGAAACTGGGCCGACAGCAAAACCGGACCCCGATGATCGACCAGGTCGTTGGTCGGTGCCGCGCGGGTCACGGATGTTGCCTGCCGGTCTAGTGCCCGAAACGCATGGGTCAGGGGGTCTGTGGCGAATCGTTCCGGGGCATAGCCAGCGCGTGGGTTGGTTTGTGCGACATGATTGAGTGCCGGTGTCGCGTCGACATTAGCGGCAAGCGGGGCGGCCGTGGCGGAGCCCAACGTAAAGGCGAAGGCACCTGCAAGAATTTTTCCAGCTATTCCACGTTTTGTCATGGTTTTTACCTCGGTTCAGGGTCATCAACGCGATCTTTTAGATCTTATCTCGCCGCTTTAGCATCGACATTCATACGTATGTTTTTTCACAGATCGGGGTTATAATGCAAATAAAGAAAATAATGAAATTTCAAAAATTTTTATTATAATGTTTTTTATTCAATTTACATAAAATTTTATTTATAAGACGTGGGCATATATTCTGATAACATTATTTGAATTTCAGATAAAAAAATTGTAAAGAATTGTCCATATAGCGACCGTACTTGAAAATTCTAAATTTACTAATAAGGCTCGTATAATCTTATTATTTATTCGTAAATTTATAATAATTGTGATTATTTTAATATTAAACTTTTTTAAAATAATAAAAATATCAGCAAAAAATTAAAAATTTAAATAGTTTATTTTATGAATATTGATTATAATTTTATCTATTCTAGATAATAATTTATATTTATGTATGTTTTTTTGTGGGGCTTATTTTCAATTTATGAGTTTAAATATTTAAAATACAAACTTAAAATAAAGTGAGGTGCGTCATGGTGCAAAAATAAGCAATTTTAATAAATTTGAAAGGTTTTTTCATGCAGTGTCGATCCAATGAATTAAAAAACTCACTATAATAGATCGTTAGGAGTAATTCCTAATTCTATATAGTGATAAATCATCAACGCATCGATCGTTAAAAGAGTTTAAACATGGCAAATCAAGAAAATACTCTTGTAGGAAAGCGCATGGGTTATAATTTTACTCTCTCTCGTAAAATTGGACTTATGCTGTTTGCGACGGTATTTTTTGTGGTTGCAACCGTGATGGGGGCCATGACCTGGATATTTTTAGATGATGCCAAGGAACGATCCTTGGCGATTATCGAAATGAATATGAAAGTTGCCTGGAACGAAGTGCGCAAGGGGGGGATGGAGTTTCATCTCGACGGCGGACAGCTCAAGCTCGGGACGGAAGTCTTGAACGGCGATAATAAGCTGATCGATCGCATTGCCGCCCTCATTGACGGCAATGCCACACTTTTTATGAACGATACCCGAATTGCTACGAACATCCTGGGTAAAGACGGGGCCCGCGTCGTCGGAACGACTCTGGCGAAGGGCAATGCCTATGATAAGGTCTTTTCCGGTCAACCCTACCGCGGTGAAACGCATATTCTGGGCATTCCTTATATTGCGGCTTATGATCCTATCAAAGACCCTGCGGGCAAGGTCATCGGTATTTTATTCGTCGGCATTCCACAGCAACAATTTTATGCGGCCCTCAATAGGACGCTTGCTTGGTGCGCGGGGTTGAGTTTGTTGTCATCCGGAATCGTCTTGCTGGCCGGATTGAGTTTTTCATTCAGGGCGATCATTGCCCCCGTTACCCGCTTGAACCAGGCGATGCAGGCCCTTTCAGCAGGCAATTACGACGTAACCGTTTCATTGATCCCGGCCAGGGATGAAATCGGCAGCATGACGACCACCTTCGAGATCTTGCGCGAGGGTTTGATCAAGGGACGCGCACTTGAATTGTCCCAGCGTGCGATTGCCGAGGAAAAAGCCCGCAAAAGCGAAAAAAACGCGAAACTGGTTCATGAGTTTCAGGGCGTCATCAAAAAAGCCGTTTCAAGCCTCGCCCTTTCCGCCTCGGAATTGCAGACGGATGCGGAGACTTTGTCGACCGCAGCCCAACAAACCCAGACGCAAAGTACCATTGTGGCTGCTGCAACGCAGCAGGCAAACGCCAATATTCAGGCCGTTGCCGGTGCCACCGATGATATGACGGCCTCAAGTCACGAGATCGGCCGACAAGTCGGCCAAGCTTCGAAAATGGCAGGCACCGCCGTGGCGGAAGCGGATAAAACCGGACAGGTCGTCGATGGATTGGCAGAGGCCGCACAAAAGATCGGCGATGTCGTGCAACTCATCACCCAAATTGCGGGTCAGACAAATCTTTTGGCGCTGAACGCCACGATTGAGGCTGCGCGTGCCGGCGATTCTGGCAAGGGCTTTGCCGTCGTTGCAAGCGAGGTGAAGTCTCTGGCCAACCAAACTGCTAAAGCGACCGAAGAAATTGCCGAACAAATCAGTGGCATCCAGATGGCGACCGGGTCGACGGTTGCGGCAATCAAGACAATCGGCGCATCGATCTGGCAAATTAATCAAGTCGCCTCGGCGGTTGCCACGGCCCTTGATGGGCAAGTTGCGGCAACAGATGCCATTACGAACAATGTGCAGCAAGCGGCCCGCGGCACCGCAGAAATATCCAGTAAGATCGTCGATGTCGCCAAGGCCGCCAATCAAACGGGTCTTGCAGCGGAATCGGTCCTTGCCGTCTCGCAGCAACTCTCACAGCATGCGGCGCATCTTCACGCGGAGGTCGATAGTTTTCTATCGGCCCTGGATGCCGCCTGAGGGTGTAACGATGGGGCGGCACCGTTAAACTGGGGTTGCCGCCCCTTTTTTGCTTTTCTCAACTGCCCGCCAGCGTCATGCCGTCGATGCGTAGGGTCGGCGCATTGGTGCCCATCTTGAAGCGCAGGTCGTTGGCGGGGGTAAGGTTGAGAAACATGTCTTTCAAATTACCGGCGATCGTGATGCCTGCGACGGGGTGCGTGATTTCGCCGTTCCGGATCCAAAAACCGGATGCACCGCGGCTGTAATCCCCGGTGACGCCGTTGACACCCATGCCGATCAGGTCCGTGACATAGAGCCCCTCTGCAATGTCGGCCATAAGGGCGTTTGGGGTGAGGGGGCCTGGTTCTAGATAGAGATTGGTTGCCGATGGGCCGGGTGGGCCGGATGTCCCCCGGCTGGCATGGCCGGTACTCTTCAGGCCCAATTGTCGGGCCGAGCGCAGATCCAAGAGCCATGTTTCCAAGACCCCGTCGGCGACGAGGTTGGTCCGGCGATTGGCGAGGCCCTCAGCATCGAACGGCTTCGAGCGTAAACCCCGGCGACGGTGCGGGTCATCCACGATGGTGAGGCCCGCCCCCATGACCCGCTCGCCCAATTTATCGCGCAGAAAGCTGGTTTTGCGGGCAATGGCGGGTCCGGTAATGGCACCGACCAAATGGCCGACGAGGCTGGCCGATACGCGTGGATCATAGATGACCGGTACTTGTTGGGTTACCGGTTTCTGAGGGTTGAGGCGGCGTACGGCCTGTTCGCCGGCCCGCCGACCGACGATTTCCGGCGCTTCGAGATCTTCGGCATAGACGGCGGCCGTATAATCGTAATCCCGTTCCATTCCGCTGCCTTCACCGGCCAAGACCGAGACACTGATCGAATGGCTGGTTCCGCTATAGCTGCCGGCAAATCCGTTTGATCCGGCAAGCCAGATCCGATGGCGGCCCCAACTTGCATCCGCCCCTTCGGAATTGGTGACGCCCGGTACGGCGCGGGCCGCTTCTTCTGCCGCTTTGGCCCAGGCGATCAACCGGTCGGTTGCGGGTTCGATTGGGTCGGCGAGATCGAGATCGGGCCAGGATGTGGCGCATTGTTCAGGGTCGGCTAAACCGCAATAGGGATCTTCAGGGACGACCCGCGCCATCGCGATGGCGCGTTCGACGAGGTCGTTCAACCGGACCGGATCCGTATCGTTCGAGGAAACGATGGCTTGTTTTTTGCCGATCAGAACGCGCAAGCCGAGATCGCTGCCTTCGGATCGTTCCAGCTTTTCGATCTTGCCGAGCCGTTGGCTGTGGCTCAAGGCAATCCCTTCGACGCGGACGGCATCGGCGGCATCCGCCCCGGCCCGTTTGGCTTTGGCGATGAGATCGGTCAAGAGGTCAAGCATGGCATCGCTCATGGCTGGGTCCGTTCAATCGAAAGAGGACCGAACCCTCTGCATCAGGGGATCGATCATAAGGGGCATTTCCGCAGGATATCAGAAGGGACGCCTTGAGCCAGCGGTAAGATGCGAAAGATCGCACAGGGGATGAGCCCCTGTGCGATCTTTCATCGTTGGTTGCGCAGCGTGCCTGATCAGACGAGGCCCCGTTCCAGGCAATGGCTCAAACGCCGGGCAAAGCTGGTCGGATCGGGCAGGGCTTCGCCCTCAAGGATCCGGGCTTGGTCGAGCAGCAGCCAAGCGGCATCTTCGAGGACCGCACTCGACCCTTTCGTGCGTAGGAGATCGCTCAACCGGTGGATCAAGCCATGGCGCGGGTTGAGTTCCAGCACCCGTTTGGCTTCTTCTTTCAGCTGGTTGTGCTGGCGCAGCAGGCGCGCCAGGTGCATGTCGAGATCGCCGTCATCGGCCACGAGGCACACGGCACTTTCGGTCAAGCGATCGGAAGTCCGCACATCCTTGACCGCATCCCCCAATGTCAGTTTGATCAACCCGACCAAGTCGCCGATATTGGCGGCGGGAGGCTCGTCCGCTTTGGCGGCATTATCGGCATCGCCGGTGATCTCGGCGAGATCGGCCCCGCCACGGGTCACGGATTTGAACTCATGGTCCTTGAACTTGCCGACCGTCGGCAACCAGAATTCATCGACCGGGTCGGTCAAGACCAAGACTTCGATCCCCTTGGCGCGGAACCCTTCGAGTTGCGGACTCTTCAGCACAGTGGCAAGCGTATCGCCGGTGATCGTATAGATCGCCTTCTGCCCCGGCTTCATCCGGCCGATATAGGTGTCGAGCGAGATCGGCCGATCGCCCGCAGTGGAATGGAACCGGGCAAGGCCCAGCAGGCTTTCGCGGTTCTCGTAATCTTCATAGAGCCCTTCTTTCAGAACGGCTCCGAAATTTTCCCAGAATTTCAGGTAATCGGCCTCATCATCGACGGCCTTTTTGCCGAGATCGGCCAAGATCCGCTTGACCAACCCGCCCTTGATCTTACCCAGCATGGCGTTGGCTTGCAGGGTTTCGCGGCTGATATTGAGGGGGAGATCCTCGCTATCGACGACGCCTTTGACGAAGCGGAGATAGGCGGGCAGCAGGCCGGGGCAATCGTCGGTGACGAAGACCCGCCGAACGTAAAGGCGCACGGCATGTTTGCGCGCAGGATCGAACAGGTCGAACGGTTTGCTGGCCGGAATGAACAACAGGCTGGCATATTCCAGCACCCCTTCCGCCCGCCAATGCAGAATGGACCAGGGTTCGTCCCCGGCATGGGCGACAGATTGATAGAAATCCTTATATTGTTCGGCGGTAATATCGCTCTTGGCACGGGTCCAAAGGGCGGATGCCGTGTTCAGCGTTTCCTCATTCTCGCCGTCGATCAACACGACGGGCAAGGCGATATGATCGGCATAGCTCTTGACGGCGGTGCGTAGGCTATACGATTCAAGGAATTCCTGTTCGCCTTCTTTTAAGGACAGGATGATCGTGGTGCCGACTGCGTCTTTTTCAGTTTCCGTGACGGTAAAACTGCCCTTGCCGTCGGAATCCCACCGATGGGCTTGGTGATCGCCCGCCTTGCGCGAGATGACAGCGACCGTGTCGGCGACCATGAAGGCGGAATAGAAACCGACCCCGAATTGCCCGATCAGACTGACATCCTTCTTGGCATCGTCCGCGATGTTCTTCAAAAAGGCCGAGGTCCCGGAGCGGGCGATGGTGCCGAGATTATCGATCAGCTCGCTCTCGCTCATGCCGATGCCGTTATCGGCGATCGTGAGGGTGCGCGCTTCGGCATCAGGGGTGATCGTGACCCGATACTGCCCGTCGGCGGCCCCGAGGGCGGGTTCGGTGATTGCCAGATACCGGCGCTTGTCGCAGGCGTCGGAGGCGTTGGAGATCAACTCCCGCAGAAAAACTTTCTTGTCGCTATAGAGCGAGTGGGCGACGATATCGAGCAACCTGCTCACTTCGGCTTGAAAGCTGCGTGTCTCTGCCATTGTTCTCATCACTCTTTAGTGAACTGCATAGGAAGCCGCTGATATGGGGTGGCGATGGCCGGATGCAAGACCCTAGCCGCCGGTTACGCTCATATGGCGCGAAACGGCGGGGGCCTGGCGGCGGCGTTCGATCACGAAATCATGGCCCTTGGGCTTGCGGGCGATCGCCTCGGTGATGGCCGCATCGAGGGCGTCATCGTCGGGACTGGCCCGCAGGGCCGCGCGCAGGTCGGCGGCGTCTTCCTGACCGAGACACATATACAGGGTGCCGGTGCAGGTGAGCCGGACGCGGTTGCAACTTTCGCAGAAATTATGGGTAAGCGGCGTGATGAAGCCCAAATGCCGTCCGGTTTCGGCGATGCGCACATACCGGGCGGGGCCGCCCGTGCGATGGTCGCTGTCGATCAGGGTCCAGGATTGGGCGAGGCGGGCGCGTACCGCCGACAGGGGCAGATATTGATCGAGCCGATCCTCCCCCCCCAATTCGCCGAGGGGCATGACCTCGATCAGGGTGAGATCGAACCCTTCATCCCCGCACCACTGGATCAGGCGGTCGAACTCGGCCTCATTCACCCCCTTCAGGGCGACGGTATTGATTTTGACGGCAAGCCCTGCGCGTTTGGCGGCCGCAAGCCCGTCCAACACCGTTTGCAATTTTCCCCACCGGGTGAGACGGGTGAAAAGATCGGGGTCGAGCGTGTCCAGCGAGACATTGATCCGCCGGACCCCGGCGGCGGCCAAGGCCTCGGCATGGCGGGCCAATTGACTGCCGTTGGTGGTGAGGGTGAGTTCCTGCAACGATCCATCGCTGAGATAGCGTCCCAACCGATCGATCAACCACAGGATATTGCGCCGGACGAGCGGTTCGCCGCCAGTCAGGCGCAATTTGCGCACGCCGCGCCGGATGAAGGCCCCGATCAGGCGATCGAGTTCTTCCAAGGACAGAATCTCGGCCTTGGGCAAAAAGCTCATATCCTCGGCCATGCAATAGACGCAGCGAAAATCGCAGCGATCCGTGACCGAGACGCGCAGGTAATCGATGGAACGGCCAAACGGGTCAATCATGATGCGAAAGACTATGGGGTGCCTGATCCGATCCGGCAAGGGGGAAGGTGATCGGGTCACGATCGATTGTTGAGGGCGCAGGGCCTGATGATCCTGAACGATGCACGTAAAAAGAACATAGATAGAATTTTATCGGAAAATCTCTTGATGTCACAGAAAAACCTCTTATGTTCTTATTTGTTCCACGAACGAAGTAGGATATGGGGTGATGGCGCGGCTTGCGGATGACCTGAATCAGATCTGGCATGAG
>DAISJD010000022.1:0-35418 GCA_036821645.1 Aliidongia sp. | reverse complement strand
TGCCTAGAGACCCTGCCGTCCCGACTCCGGTTTTATGCGGCCGTGATTACCGCCGTTGGGACGGGAATGGCCGGGCGGCTGATTTTTTCCGAGGGGGCAAGCACGAGGGCGGTCCCGGTGACGGCGACGGTGCCGTCGGCCAAGGTGCCGGTGCAGGTGAAGCTGACCCGATTGCGCGCCGCCTTTTCGGCCACCGTCACGCTGACGGTCAGCGTGTCGCCGATTGTGACTGGGGCGCGAAACGATAAATCCTGCTTCAGATAGATCGTCCCAGGACCGGGCAGGCGCGTGCCGAGCAAGGCGGAAATCAGGGCACCGGACCACATGCCGTGGGCAATGCGGGTCTTGAACGGGCTTGCCTCGGCAAAGGGTTGATCCATATGGGCGGGATTGTTGTCACCCGACACGGCGGCGAAGAGGGCGATGGTCGCCTCCGTCACCAGATGGCTGGAAGACACGCTGTCCCCAACCGCGAGTTCGTCATAGGTCACGTTTTCGATGAGCGCCATAATTTACGGTTCCAATACGTAAAGACCGGGGGCAGGGCAAAGGCCCGGTAGAACCGGCACGGGCGGGGCGATCCGTTGCGCCGAATGGGCGGCAAGCCATGCCTGCCAGGCGGGCCACCACGACCCATCGACAGGCTTTGTTTCGGCCAGAAATTGATCCTGACTGAGATGGCGGCTCGCGATGGGGCGATGCAACAGACGATACCGACGGTGCGGATGACCGGGTTCGCTCACGATACCGGCGTTATGGCCGCCCGAGGTCAAGACAAAACTGACATCCGTGTCGGTCAGCAGGGTGAATTTATAGACCGAACGCCAGGGGGCGACATGGTCGGTTTCGGTTCCGACCAGAAATGTCGGAACCGAAAGATCGCCCAAGGCAACCTCGCGCTCGTCAGTTTTGTAGCGCCCTTCGGCCAGATCATTGTGCAAAAATAAGGTGCGCAGATATTGCGAATGCATCCGATACGGCATCCGCGTCGCATCGGCATTCCAGGCCATGAGGTCGTTCATCGGGTGTTTTTCACCCTTCATATATTCGTTGATTGCATGGGACCAAACGAGATCGTTGGAATTCAGCATCTGAAACGCCCCGGCCATTTGACGCGCTTCGAGATAGCCCTGATCCCACATGACGTCGTCGAGCCAGGCCAGTTGCGACTCGTTGATGAAGAGGGTGAGTTCGCCCGCCTCGGTGAAATCGACTTGCGCTGCAAGCAGGGTCATGCTGGCCAACCGCCGATCGTCGTCCCGCGCCATGCTGGCTGCCGCAATGCTGAGCAGCGTGCCGCCGAGACAATAGCCGCACGCATGGATCTGTTGGCCCGGATGGTCCCGCCCGATTGCGTCGAGGGCGGCCATGATGCCGAGGGTCCGGTATTCTTCCATCCCGAGGTCGCGCTCGCCGACGCCGGGATTGCGCCAGGAAATCATATAGACCTGATGCCCTTGATCCACGAGATAGCGCACGAGGCTATTCTCGGCCCTAAGATCCAGGATGTAATATTTCATGATCCAGGCGGGCACGATCAGGATCGGTTCGGGATGAACCGTCTCGGTCGTCGGGCGATAGCGGATGAGTTCGATGAGGTCGTTGCGCAGCACGACCTCCCCCGGCGTCAGGGCAAGGCCCTCCCCCGGCTTGAACGGATTGTCGTCATGGGCGCTGCGATCGAGGGCGCTTTTGACGTCGTTGCCGAAATTGCGCAGGCCGTCGATCAGATTGTTGCCGTTCTTTTCCCAGGTGGTGCGCAGCACTTCGGGATTGGTCCAGGGAAAATTCGACGGTGCCATCATATCCAGCATTTGGCGCACGGTGAAGTTCAAGACATTTTCATGTCGGGTCTCGACGCCGGGCACATCGCTCAAGGCCAGCCGCCACCATTCTTCGACGGAAAGAAAGCTTTGATAGAAGAGATCGAACGGCGGTTCGCGCCAGATCGGATCGTTGAAACGCCGATCGCCCCGTGTCGGCAGGATGCACGGATCGACCGCGGGATCGAGCCATTTTGCCATCGCATAATCGCCGAGCCGGGCCGCGAGCGCGATGCCAGCCTGGGCGAGATCGATTTGACGACCGGGCGTATTGGCGAAATGGATCGCCCAATCCATGAACGACAAGGTCATGGCGGCGGGCGAAACTGAAGCCGTCATCCGCCCTTGCCAGGCATGGAGCAGCCGGTCGAGGGCTTGCCCTGCCGTATCCGGCTGATCGCTGGCCGGGGCTGGCATGGCAAGCGGGCCGCCCGTCGGCAGCAGGGCCGGTACGGACGGGGATGGCCGCATGGGGAGGATCGGTTTCTCGCCCACACGGGCTGGCAGAGAGGTTTGCACGGTTTTGGACAACGCAATTTCCCCATCATCGTTCGCCAGATTTACGGCAGAAAACCGTCAGAGGCGGGGCGGATCATGGCCGTCGGACGCGGTTTTTGCGTTGATACAGATCAAGGGAACGGCGGATCATCTTGCGGTGCAAGATGGATCGTGAATGAGGGCAAGATCCGTATTGTCTTTTTTAAAAAAGTAACATAGGTTGAATAAGATAATAAAAATCAAAAATGGTTGTATAAATGCCTATAATTTATAGAATTTGGATCGGGATTATTTTTCTTGCGCTGCAAACACCGGCAGTCGCTTTGCAAAATGAGTTAGGAGATGAGATGCAAGATGTATTCCCGCTGATCAGTGCGGAAAACTATAATATTATGATGAAGTCTGGCTATGAGGTTTTTATCAGAGAAAATAGAATTTACAAGGGAATACTTAATGATATATCTCGTGTTATAGAAGGAATTTATTTTTTGGATCGCTGCAATGAAAATAAAATAGGAAGAAAAATTAGAGAAATAGTACTTTCATCAATATTAAACTGTCCAATGTCAGATGAAAAATATCAAATGTATAGAAATTATTTTAAGAAAAAGGAAGAGAGTTGGGAAAATATATATTTTATGTTGCCAAAGCATAGAAAGCCAGTCGAGGAATTTTTAAATCCAAAATTGCCATTTTATATGGTAGATTTGTCGTTTTCTAGTTTATATTGTCCACAAATTAAAGAGGGGTTGATTGTCCAAAGATTGAGGGAAAATATTGAAAAAAAACAATCAATGACTATGAAAATTACCAAAAAATTTGGTTTTTCTTGTCGTGATCTGTGATTTAAAATAATTAATAATTTTGTGAAAATTTTGACATTATTACTAATAAATACTTTTATCCTCGTAAAGGATCCTTGAACTTATACTGTCGTCAATTTTGGTACAATCACTTTCCGGGCCCTGCCCTTGATATCCATCAGGGTGGTCGATAAAAATTTCACGCCGGGCTCTGGACGTGGGGTTCATCATGGCATAAACAGATCGCACGCCTAAAAAAGCGGCAAAGCTGGGCACTCACGAAGGATCCTCGACCATGCAGCCATTCACCCTGACGCCTGGACATCTCACCTTGGCCGATCTGCGTGCCCTTTATCTCGGCAAGCAGGCGATCCGGCTTGAGGATGCGGCGTGGACGGCGGTTGAGGCGGCCGCAGGGGCGGTCGAGGCCGTCTTGGCATCCGGTCGGGCGACTTATGGGGTGAATACCGGGTTCGGCAGTTTGGCCAGCGCCAGAATCGCCCCCGATGCGGTCAGTACCTTGCAGCGCAATCTGGTTCTCTCCCATGCGGCGGGCTTTGGCCCCTTGTTGGACGTCCGGGTCATTCGCCTGATTTTAATTTTAAAGATCAATAGCTTGGCCCTCGGCCATTCGGGGGTCCGGCGTCAAACCCTGGAATTGCTGATCCAACTCGTCAATCACGATCTGATGCCCGCCATTCCGGCCCAGGGGTCTGTCGGGGCATCGGGCGATCTTGCCCCCTTGGCCCATCTGTCGCTTGCGCTCATCGGCGAGGGCGAGATTCTGGTGGGGGGCGAACGTCGTGCCAGCGCCGAGGCTTTGGCGGCGGCCGGCCTCGCCCCGATCACGCTTGCCGCCAAAGAGGGGCTGGCCCTGTTGAACGGGACCCAGGTTTCGACCGCCCTGGCCCTTGCCGGGTTGTTTGCGGTCGAACATGATTTTGCGGCGGCCTTGGTGGCGGGGGCCTTGTCCGGTGACGCTATGCTCGGCAGTGATGTGCCGTTTCAGGCCCGCATTCACGCCGTGCGTGGGCAAAAAGGTCAGATCGCGGTCGCAGACGCTCTTGGGCGTTTGATGGAAGGCAGCGCCATTCGCCTCTCCCATCTGGATTGCGGGCGGGTGCAGGATCCGTACAGCCTGCGCTGTCAACCGCAAGTGATGGGGGCCTGTCTCGACCTGATCGGGTACGCGGCATCCGTCCTCGCAATCGAGGCCAATGGCGTGTCGGATAACCCGCTTGTGTTTCGCGATGGGGCGTCGGGGCATCCGGAAATCGTTTCCGGCGGTAATTTCCACGCCGAACCCGTGGCGTTTGCGGCAGATGCCCTGGCGATTGCCGTCTCGGAAATCGGTGCCTTGTCCGAGCGGCGCATCGCCTTGCTGGTCGATGCGCATATGAGTGGGCTGCCCGCCTTTCTCGTGGCGCAACCGGGGTTGAATTCCGGGTTCATGATCGCCCAGGTCACGGCGGCAGCCCTGGCGTCGGAGACGAAGCAAATGGCCCACCCGGCCTCGGTCGATTCGATGCCGACCTCCGCCAACCAGGAAGATCACGTCAGTATGGCAACCCATGGGGCGCGCCGGGTGGGGGCGATGGCAACCAATGTCGCCGGGATCGTTGCCGTTGAACTCTTGGCGGCCGCCCAGGGGATCGATTTTCGCAAACCCCTGGCGACCAGTCCGGCGCTCGGCACCGCGATGGGCCTGATCCGGGCGCGAGCGGCGTTTTTGGAACAGGATCGGATCATGTCGGGCGATATGGCCGCCATTACGGCACTGGTCGAGGCGGGTGCGTTCTTGTCCTTCGTTCCAGGCCTCGTGCCGTCTAGTCTTTAAGCCGCGATGGAGAGGCAAGCCAGCATGAAGATCGAAATTGTGGCGACGGGCCCCCTGCCGGCCGGGACGCTTCAGGGATTGGAGGCCGCCTATACCGTCCATCGACTGTGGGAGGCGGTTGACCGGGCGGCGTTTTTGGCACCGTTGGGCGGGCGGATCCGGGGGCTCGTCACATCGGCCTTTTGCGGTGCCGATGCGGCCTTGATGGATGCGCTGCCGAAAACGGAAATTATCAGCAATTTCGGCGTCGGTTATGATTCGGTCGATGTCGGGGCGGCGCGGGCACGGGGGATTCCCGTCACCAATACGCCCGATGTTCTGACCGAGGATGTGGCGGATCTGGCCTTGGGGTTGATCTTGGATACAAGCCGCCAGATCAGCCTGATGGATCGGTTCGTGCGGTCCGGCCAATGGCCGCACCAACGCTTTGCCCTCGGACGTTCGATCACGGGCAAGCGCTGCGGCATTGTCGGCATGGGTCGGATCGGTCAGGCGATCGCACGCCGGGTCCTTGCCTGCGGTATGACGGTTTCCTGGCACGGACCCCGTCCGAAACCGGATCTTGCCTATGCTTATGAGCCGGATCTGAAAAAACTGGCGCAAGAAGCCGATTTTCTCGTGGTCATCTGCCCCTTATCGCGCGAAACCCATCATCTCATCAATGCCGAGATCCTCGACGCCTTGGGGCCGACGGGTGTCTTGATCAATGTGGCGCGCGGTCCCGTCGTCGATGAACAGGCCCTGGTCGCAGCACTGACGCAGAAGATCATCGCCGGTGCCGGGCTCGACGTGTTCGAGCATGAACCTCATGTGCCCGAGATCCTGTTTTCCTGCGACACGGTCGTGTTGCAGCCCCACGCTGGCAGTGCCACGGTTGAGACGCGGGCGGCCATGGGACAACTCGTTATCGATAATCTGGCGGCCCATTTCGGCGGGCGGCCCTTGCTGACCCCCGTTTGATAAGGGATCGTCTATCGATCGCGTGCCCTTGAAAGGATGAGCCATGACCCATTTGTTCGATCGTGTGCGTTTCATGCCGATTGTGACCGTGGCGGAATTGGACGATGTGCTGCCTATGGCCGAAGCTCTTCTGGAAGGGGGCCTTTCGACGATCGAGGTTAATCTCCACACACCCTATGCCTTGGCCGCGATTGAGGCGATCGCCCGTCATCTGCCCATGATGACGGTTGGGGCCGGGATGATTTTGCGCGGTTATGATGTGACCGATGCGCGCAATGCCGGGGCCAAGTTTCTGTCCAGTCCCGGCCTGACGCCGGATCTGGCTTCTGCGGGGCTTGCGTCGCGGGTGCCGTTTTTTCCAGGGGTGCAAACCGCCTCTGAGGTGATGCAGGCGCGGGAAATGGGGTTTGTCTTCTTGCGACTTTTCCCGGCCGCCGCGATTGGCGGTCCACGGTTGCTGGCCGCCTTTGCCGAGACGTTCAAGGGGATCGCCTTTTGCCCCGTCGGCGGTCTTACCCCGGATGATATCGCCCATTACCTTGCTATGCCAAATGTGCCGATGGTCGCAATCGACGCACTTACCTTAGCACCACACGGTCTGACAAAGGATTGGGTTGGGATGACGGCGATGATACGGTCGATTGCGGGACGGGGGGCTGTCGAAGCCGCCTTAGGATGATATCCGAACGGCGAGAAGGGGCGTGCCGTTGTCATCGATCAGTCCGAGGGACTGCAAGCGTCCCAAGATGCCGATGAAAAATGCCGCCGTACTGCGCCGCCCGGCCCCTTCCAGCCAGTTTTGTTCGAGAAAGGCGAGGATCCCGGCTTGACCTAGGGCGACCTCCCACAGAATGCCGAGGAGTGAAGCCATCTGTTCTTCTTCTTCGCGGTCTTGATCGTCGATCACGCGGGCGGCCTCGGCCCGCGCGATCAGCCCGGTTTCAGGACCGGCACCCAACCCAAAATCCGGCGTGAACCGTCGCGGGCCGAACGCCAATTGAAAATGGGCGACCTCGTGAATCAAGACAGCCGCCTCGCTTTTGGTGCGGACACAGGCTCCGTCCCATGAAAAAGCCTGCTGCGGCTCCTCATCGAGAGGCTGCATACCGAAGGTGGCTGCAAGCTGGACGGCGGCCCGATGATCGTCCGCACTTGGCCGATCGGTTTCATGACGGGTGGCTGCGATCCGGTCGAATACCGTGCGGCCGATACCGTCGTCTGGCAAGGCGTTGCGATATGTCGCGAGGATCTGGTCTAGATCATGGGGCGGGATTGGAGATAGGATCATTTTTTTTTGATGGTTAGAAGACGCGGAAAGATAGTCGTACCTAAACAGGCATAGAAATATTTCCCGATAAGCAGTGAGAGTGAAAGAGAAATTATTGAGATTGTATTAAATTCATTAATAGATTTTTGATCATAGATTAAATCAAAAATAGATACTGCTAAAGCGGTCGTGTAGACTTTCTGATAATTAATATAAAGCATCATTATATCATGAAGAAATATTAATAAAGTAAAAAAATAATGATATTAATGAATATGAAGTAATAGAAATAAAGAAAATAAAAAAAATAATATTTATTTATTTTTTTTAAGCTATTAATTTTAAATACAAGCGAGCTTGATTTTTTTAATGACTGAGCGGAATTTATGATTTTTGTGCGATGATTCTTGAGAGTAACCATTAATTTTTTTCCTTAACTTAAGAATAGACAAGATTAAAGAGTGATTAGATTTACGATGCGTTATTTTTAATGCCCAGTCTCTGAGTTTTGACTATGAGGCCGGGCATGGAACATTGAGGGATGCGCAAACGAAGTTATTCCATTGGATTTGTGTAAGTCAGGTCTTTGTCCGGTGATTTTATTTTATCAAGACAAATTGTTATTATTGTACAAAAGGATGAAAAAAATGAGGATACAAATAAGAAAAAAAGGCATATTAGGGCCGTATCTATTAAATCAAGTTTTATCAAAACCTCATGGTTCATTTTATCTTTGATACTGAATGTTAGAAATCCACTAAGAAACATTGGGACATTTACGGTCGCCGTTTTGTAGATTACAATAAAAATTATCGGCACAATCATTGTTATTAAAAACATGATATATGAAGTAAAAAGACAAAATATTGTCCTTAGAAAAAAACCATTAGATTGTTGAAAGCTATTTTTTATTGAAATATTTCTAACTCCGGCACTTGCTTTTACAAAATAATTCAACAAACGCATGAAGAAATAAAACCAAGATAATTGCAATATAAAAACAGCTACAAAAAGAATAAATCCAAGAAAAAATCCAAAAAAATCGTTCTTGATAAGGATATTAAATAATGAAAAGAATGTTGCAGCGGATGTCGGTAATAAAATGGATAGGAAAATATTTTTAATATATATATCTTTATTACTATTTTGTTTTTTTCTGTAAAAAGATCCTGATAAAATAGACGAAACAATTGATGATACAAAAATTATACTAATAGTTGAAAAAACCCCCGGACTAATTCCATTCTGAATTGCTGGAATTTGAAATTTTAATTCTACATAGACAAGACAAAAAATTAAGAAAGTTGCAATAGAAGAATTTAATGGCAGCTTGATCGGCATACCCCATGCGGATTTTACAATTGACCAAGATGTCGAGAAAACGGGAAATGTAGATGCCATGATAAATTTCCTTATTGGAAAAAATATTAACGTCTAAGGTTTTATGCCTGTAACGGAGGTTGTAATCGGTAAGGCGGTCACCGAGGTTAAACCGACATCCTCAAACCAGCCGATCACTTCTGCGTTGGAATGAATGCCATGGAACGTAGGAGAATAGCCGTCAAATGTATCCAGAATATCGTTTTCTAACCCCAATCCTTGATCGCTGAATGGAAACATCCGTTTGGCAAACCCGATGAGGGGATTATCCTTATTGCGATGAGCCATGGGGACGAACCATCGGCACCAATCGTAAAAGGCTTTCGGCGGAATTTTAGAGGTGAAGGGGATCCAATAATTGCGGATCTTATAATCGCCCTCGTTTGGATACACCCAAATTGAAATACGACCACCGCGTTTGAGTTTGGGGACTAGGGCCTTGAAATATTTTTCCGTCGACGGGGTATGATGCAGGACGCCAATCGACATGATAATGTCGAACGTCTCATCGGCAAAAGGCAGATTCCCGATATCTGCTTGCGCCACCAGAATGTTCGATTTCTCTAAGAAGCTGACATGAGAGGCTTCAACGGCAAAAGAAAGATCGACACCGACAACGTTCGCCCCCCATTTCACTAAAACGTCGCTGAACCGTCCGGCTCCGATGCCCGCGTCAAGGACCCGCTTTCCAGCCACGTCTTCTGGTCTCAAGCCCGTTTTCTGGGTCAGCATGATTTCCGACGAGCTGGATCCGGTGAAACTATCCAACTGCGTTCTGTTATGGGTGTTCCATTCAAAACTAAACGAACCGACATATTGATCGTCAGGGACGAAGCGAGGGATGCCACGGATGATGGGATATTTCTTCCCACGATCGCTGACCAGAAAACCCGCTTCTTCCCGCAAAACGGCGCCGGTTTCGGGGCAACACAAAATATTCTTGAACGCATCATTCAAGGGTTTCAAGCGTTCTTGGGTCGGGTGATCCTGTGTATGATCGAGATTATGTTGTCCGCTCACCAGCGTCGCTCCACCAATTCATAAGTCCGGCCGTTGGTATTGGGGTCAGTGCCATCGGGTGTAGAAAAAAAGAGACGATCTCCCCAATGGGAATAACGGCCCTTACCATGTTGACGGATCTCGTCATGCAGACAGTGGGCTTGGCCGATTTTTGTGCCATCTTCATAGAGTTCCAGCATGGAAACCGAATCCCGATCGCACAGTATTCCTGACGGCAAGCGGGCAACCCAGCATAACCCGCTTTCATGGTCGGCGTTTTGGATCGTAATTCTGAGATTGGGGGCCGACAGATTCCATATCCACCGCAGGATCAAGATCCCCGGCAACGCCCCCCTTATGCTCAACAGCAAGGCCGTGAACAGGAGATAGGCACTCACCCAGATTATATTAAACAATCTCGCTGGATTTTTTGCGGGTTGTGGATCTTTTTCAACCGTGAAATTCATTTTGGATCCTATCGACACATATCCAGAATTTTCTAAACAAGCATTTTCAACCCATACTTAAAAACTGAATTTTATGCAAGATAAACAATTCGATAGCGGGAAACACCATGTCGTGGGTCGCGCCCGTCATTGGGTCTGAAAACCACATGCGTTTTATATTTCTTATAATAACCAGGCAAGATATCCGTGTCCAATCCATGGGTTTCAATAAGTGGCAAATGATCTTCAATCATTGAAATAAAGCCACCATCAGAGTTGAGCGTTTGTGTAAATGGGATGAAGTGTGGTAAAAATATCTTATATAAACCTGTATCAAGTATCTCGATTGAATGAGGCGATACGGTGAAAATGCTTTTATTATCGTTTTTTTCATGCCGCATATAAATTGAATAAGACCGACCATTATTGCGTGGATCGGTTCCATCAGAGCTCGTGAAGAAAAGGTTCTTACCCCAATGTGAATATCCACCGCCGCCCTGTAACCGGAGATCGGCGTGAAGAGCAGCGCTGGGGCCTAATCTGCGCCCATCTTCGTAGATGACAAGCTGTGAGAGACCAAGGCGATCGGATGCGAGTATTTCATTGGGTAATTCAGTCGAATATAAAAAACCATCGTCGTGTTTAATGTGTTCATGAATCAAAGAATAGCAATAAACATCTAATTTTTTTGATGTTGTATCTTGAATATCATCGATTTTTTCAAAATCGTGGTCGGGCGTAATCAATTTGTTGGTTAATTTCAGGGATAATACAGGAAAATCAGGTTCGCTTCTGAGTTCGCCTTTGCGCTGACCAATCCAAATGAGTTGATTTTCGTTCCCGATACGCAGGCTACGATGGGCACGCAGAAAATTGGAAAAAGCTGGATTGGTTCCAAGGCCAGCCCCGTATTCGCTAAAAACCTGGTCGGTTAATTCGACTTTATGAATTGTCAAAGAAGAAAAAGACTGCTGCGCCAGACACGCATTCAGCGTCTCATCGGTAAAACTTCTTTGATGCTGCCAGCGATGAAACAAATTTCCACTGACTGGATCGAGCACAGAGTTTAAGAAAAGATCTTCATTGTTTGGGGTGGTAATGATTAGCATACCATTATGTGCTAATAATCTGTCGAGTGTTTTAAGAAAATGATTCATATCTTCTTCCAAGATATGTTCAATTACTTCAATTAGCGTAATAATATCAAATTTTTCTTCATTGTCTGGTCCGATAATGCCGAGGAAACCGGACTCATTGCCGAGACGTGATTGTAAAATTTCAGCGCGGGCGGCCGACGGCTCGTAGACGGCTGTTTGATAACCGGCCTTCAACAACAGCTTGGAAAAATCACCATCACCGGCCCCAAAATCGAGTATCCGCTTATCTTTGGCGAGGTAGGGGTCTAAAATTTGAAGCAGCCAATGTCCGGCAAGACGTGAAAACGATAAATGATCGAGAAGGCCGCTTTCCGAAAGTCCATTCCAGAATTTTTCGACGAGCCGGTGAGTCCACAAGAGTTTACGCGTGCGTCGGTGTGGCGCATTATTCAACACGGATCGGGATAGATCATTAAAAAGATTAGAAGCCAAGAGTATATATCCGCCCGTTTTGGTTGGGATCAGTATTGTCCGACGCGGAAAAACGCAGTGATTGAGGGTCCCCCCAATGGGAATAAGCCCCCCGACCCTCCGCCCGGATCCGCGCATGCAGGGCGTGTGGTGGGCCAAGTAACTGACCATCCTCATAAAGGCGTAAGGGCGAGCGTGTCGTTTCTTCCAATGTATCGACGGCGAAACCTAAGGGAGCAAGGTCGCCGACCGAAAAGATTTTGCTGACCCAGGCATGCCCACCGTCACTGATGAAGGGGGCATTCAATTGCCATAGATTGTCACCGATTTTGTGTGCTGCCCGACCGACAGCCGGTTGATCCGGCGCATCGACGCAAAAGGCCGTTTCAGGGGGGCGCGGGTAATTCAGCAGGGCCATGAAGGCGGCCAAATCTGGGATCGTTTCATAAAGACCATAACCGCCTTCTGGCATCGACGAGCGATAGCCAGAGGCTAAAATCTTATGTCCGAACGGTTTTTTCATGGCTTCATGCCAATCGAGACCGATCGCCTGGAGAAGGGGGGTTAAGACTGACTCTGGCGAGGCCACCATGGCCTCGTAGCTGATCAGGTGATAGCGACCGGTTTCCCGGCGCGGCCTATTCTTGGCAAAGCATTGGACCCAATTGATCAAATTTTGCCTAAGACGGTCAAGGGTGAGGGGTTCGCGCAGCCAATCGGCATGAGAGCGCGCGTAATCATAAGGATCCCGCACGATGTGAACATAATGAGCATCAGGAAAGACGGCATCGTATGGTAACCACGTATGGTCGCCATCGCTGCCCATCCAAATTTCCTTGAACCCCCACCTGGGTTTTTTCAGAGCGGTGATCTCGTAAAATTGATCAAGGGCAAATTTAATGATGTCGGCCGTGCGCTGCGTTTCTTCTTCCCGCACAAAACGATAGATCGCCTCGTCTGCATCGTCAGAGCTCAGTGGTTGGTTTTTTTCCGCCATGAACGCCTTGATGCGTCGATCGCGTTCCGCCGATGCTGCAGGAATATCCCAGAATTGATGCCACAGACGAGAGACGGTGAATTGAAACTCCCCACGCATTGCGATATCGGGATGCGCATCCAAAACAGCATCAAGCAATGTCGTCCCGGATCGCCCGGCACCAATAATGATAAGAGGACGCGTTAAGTCAGCCATGATATGTCCAGGTTAATCATAAAATCGCTTCATGTGCTGCGACTCATTTGCATGGCCCACAGTACGACATGGCTATCAGGAATGCTAGTCTGGATTCAAGTCCCCGATCGGGGCCGGTTCCTGCGACTTTCCGTGGCACGTCCTCATGGCATCTTGTTGAAAGGGCTGATAGGGTGCCTCGGGCGATGGTGGTTGTTAGGGTCCTGTCCGAAGCGGCATTGCGTGAGTTTTTGAAATGGCTGTTCTGGAGAGTCCGCTGATCATTCTATCTTTTGATCAAGCGACGCTGGCATTAACAGAAAAGATCGTGCGTTCCTGCCCGGATATCGCTTATGTCGGGAGGCTTGACGAGACGCTTCTTGATTTATGGCATTGTTTCTGGCAATTGCCCTCGGCGCGCCGCGAGCGGACAGAACGCCTCGAATCTGTGCGCATGAAAACGATTGCGTCGTTCGGTGAACAGGATGACGCCCGTCAAATGATCGCCGTACGCGATGCGGAACGGCTGGAAAAGGCCCGCGTTTATACGCTCATTCGCGCTGTCCTGGGGCGTGCCTACGCGATCGAGGCACGGTCGGAGCGGCTGTGGGGCTATGGGATCGCCTGTGCACCGGATGCGGACGCGCCTGTGCGTCCGATCCTTGCCCATCTTTTCCCGAACGCCCGCTATCTGGGTATCTTGCCGAATCCATTTGACTGCGTGGGACTTCAGTCGATTGATCGCGACGTGCTGCGCACTGCTCTGACGGATTGGGGGCGTCTTTACGATGCGATGGTCGTTACGGCCAATGAAAGTGTATCAATCTCGCACACAGTGCTGATGGGAGTACAGGGGGGGGTGCTGCAGCACCTGCTTCGCGGCGGCGATGACCAACCCAACATGCCGGATGAAGGGCCATTTTCCCTCGATGTCCCTACGGAGATGAAGGCGACGATCGATGAGGTTCAAGGGTTCGAGGCAAAGATCAATGCCCTGAACTATCGCTTGGTTTATCGGGACTGATTGGTTTATCGCGATCCGAGTACCTGCCGATTATCGGTGTGGCATCGATACCGGACGATTGAAATCCGAGAGTCCTTCTACAGGATCACTCAAAAGAACGACTCTCGGCATTTCAATGAAGCAGGGGGAATCCCCTTACTTGATCTTACTTTCTTTAAAGGCTACGTGCTTGCGCACGACCGGGTCGTATTTTTTCAGCTCGAGCTTTTCCGTCTTGGTACGCGGATTCTTCTTAGTGACATAGAAGTAACCAGTATCGGCGGTGCTGACGAGCTTGATGAGGACAGTTGCAGACTTGGCCATAGCCGAATTCCGGACAAAGATTGATTGGAACACGGCAAACTAGTCAGATTGGGCAATCTGTCAAGTGTTTGCTGCATGCAGAAGGGTTATTGCAGCTGATTTGTGGCATTTTGTTTCGATGCTTCTGGGGCATTGGCCACGGAAATGGCAGGTTGGGTCAAGGCTTGGGCATAGATCGACGGGCTGCGCAGGATTTCCTTGGCGAGTTTCAGATCCAATGCATTATCCACAGTTTGGGTGGGGCAGCTATTGCGCAGTTCCGTCCAGCCCGTTTCGTTCAGTGAAACCCGCTTTTGTATTTCGATCGTTCCAGACGGATGCAGACCCCGATCGATGATCGCTTGGACTTTTTCGTCGTCGCTTGCCTGAAGATTGGTGGCGCGGCTGGTACAAAAGCTTGGCACAACCCCATGTTCATGAAGCAAAGTCCCGGTCGGTGTATAGAGTTTTGCCCATGTCAGGGTGAATTCGCTCTTATTGTCGAGCGTAATCACCATTTGAACCGTGCCCTTGCCGAAAGAGGATGATCCAATCACAACGGCACGTCCTGAATCTTGGAGTGCTGAGGCGACAATCTCCGATGCGGAAGCGGATCCGCCATTCACCAGCACGGCAACAGGCAGACCGCGGGCCTGATCCTTGGCACCGGAGGCGAAATTCTGTTGGGCATTGGGATGGCGACCCCGGCTGGAACCAACAAGGCCGTGATCGATGAAAAGGCCGCTCAGTTCAACCGCTTGATCCAGAAGACCGCCCGGATTGCCGCGCAAATCCAGCACGATGCCGTGAAGGTTTTTACCAAGATCGCGTTTTGCCTTGGCAAGTTCGGTCATGACGGCATCGGCGGTACCATGGTTGAAGAGGCCAATACGGATGACCAAGAGGCCGTCCTCGCGGCTGGCATTCACCGTCGGAATCGTGATCAGGGCACGGGTCAGCTGAACGGTGATCGGTTTTTCCTGACGCAAAACCGTCAGAGAAACCTTGGTATTGATGGTACCGCGCAGTTTGTCGACGATGGCTTGTGGTTCAAGTCCAGCGACCGGTGTATCGTCGATGGCGACGAGACGATCATCCATCTTGAGACCGGCCCGATTGGCGGGACCATCGGCCTGGATCATGGTGATTTTCGGTGTTTTATCCGTATAATCGAGGGTAATCCCGATGCCGCCGAAGCCTTCGCGGGTTGCTTTTTGATTGCGCGCTTGATCTTTTCCGGCATAGCGGCTGAACCGATCGAGTTTCGGAATGATCCCGGAAAAAACCTTTTGATAAAGGGCTTCGTCGGTTTCCGTTGCCAGTTCCGGCACATGGGTCCGCGCTAAACCGATTGCCGCCGAGGTCACGGCACCCCACCCGTCACTGTCGTTTGCGGCCGGGGTTTCGATCTGCTGGATTTCCATTGCATGATCGAAGAAGGTCAGGGTGTGGTTGGCACGTTTGAAACTAAAGCCGTTTTCCGGTGTGCCCAGTTTTTCGAGCCCGGCCATCGCCACGGTTTCGATTGGCAGCGGTTCAATGAAATAGTCGGCAATATTGCGATAAGCCCCCGCAAACACGGCACCGGCTGCGTCATTGCCAAATTTAGCGGTATTTTTTGCGGTGCGAAGATCGCCCGACGAGGCGCAAGCCCCCATGAGCAACAAGAGCAACCCGGCACCGGCAAGGCCCCGACGGGGGGCGTGACGTTGACCCTGTGCACCCATGACGCAATCCCTCGTTTCAAACCGACGCCAACAGGGTCAGGTAATCGCCGGATACGATCCGGGCATGACCCCATTCAACGCAAAACAGTACCAAAATGAGGCATGGAACCAAGAGGATCCATGACAAAAACAACGATGCGCACAACCAATTCGGCGTCGAGGCAGAAAATCAGCCCTTTATCGCCGATTATGCCGTACCGCGCCGGGCAGTTCGGCGATTTTTGGCGATTTTCGTGCGGGGTTTCAATTTTTTTCCATTGGGGATCGGTTTCGGCATGTTGGCGAATCCTTGAGACTCGATCCCGGCCGGCGATGCGGTAACAGGGCGGAACGTTAATCCGCCGGCGACCGGATTGATCTCGACCAATTGAACGGCGAGGCGATCGCCCAAGGCATAGACGCGACGGGACCGTTCGCCCAAAAGGCAATGATGGGCTTCATCATGGTGATAATAGTCGCGCGGCAAAGCCGCCATGGGGATGAGACCGTCGGCACCATTTTCGAGGATCGTGACGAACAGGCCGAAACGAGTGACGCCGTTGATCCGGGCCTCGAACTCTGCACCCCGTCGATCGGCCATGTAGGCGACCATATAGCGATCGATGGCCGTGCGTTCGGCCAGGGCGGCACGCCGTTCCAAACGAGACAGCAATTCTCCCGTTTCGGCAAAGGATTCAGGGCTGACCGCCGGAAGTCCGCCCGCGCCGAGATGCAGCCCTGCAACCAGGGCGCGATGGACGAGAAGATCCGCATAGCGTCGGATCGGCGAGGTAAAATGGGCGTAACGGTCGAGAGAAAGACCGAAATGACCGAGATTTTCCGGTGAATAGGCGGCTTGCGCCTGTGTGCGCAGGACCAATTCGTTGATCATGGCCGCTTCCGGCCGCGCGCGCGACTGGGCGAGAACCCGGTTGAAATGGTGCGGTCGGACGATTTGGCCCTTGGCGAGCGTGAGCCCATCGATCGATAGGCTTTTCAAGACCGTGCGCAGCGCGTCGAGCTTTTCGGGCGACGGCGTGTCGTGAACCCGGTACATACAGGGTGTTTTCATCTCTTCAAGGGCGACGGCCGCCGCGACATTGGCCGCGATCATGAATTCTTCGATGAGACGATGACTATCGAGCCGTTCGCGCATGGCGACGTCGACGACAGTCCCGTCGGGGCCCAGCACGACGCGCCGTTCCGGCAGGTCGAGCTCAAGGGTGCCGCGCTTGCGCCGGGCCTGGTCGAGGGCCGCAAAGGCCCCATAGAGCGGTTTGATGACCGTGTCGAGAAGGGGGGCCGTGACTGCATCGGGATGACCATCCATCGCAGCCTGGACTTGTTCATAGGTCGTGCGCGCAACCGAACGCATGACCCCGCGCTCAAACGATTGGCACCAAACTTCGCCGTCGGCGTTCAGCCACAACTCGACGGCAAGACAGGCCCGGTCGACCGACGGTTTCAACGAACACAGCTCGTTCGACAAGATTTCGGGCAACATCGGCACGACACGGTCGGGAAAATAAACCGAATTCCCCCGCTCGGCCGCCGCCTTGTCCAACGCACTGCCCGGGCGGACGTACCAGGAGACGTCGGCAATGGCGACCCTGATGCGCCAGCCGCCCCCGTCGGTCGGTTCCGCCCAGACCGCATCGTCGAAATCACGGGCATCGGCACCGTCGATCGTGATGAACGGCACATGGCGCAGATCGTGGTGGTGGTGACTGACGGCGATCGGTTCTGCCGCTGCCGCTTCAGCCAGTGCTGCCTCTGGAAAGGCGACGGGGATCCCGTGGCTGTGAATGGCGATGAGAGATATGGCCTTCGGGTCGGTGATCCGACCGATGCGCTCGATGATTTGCGCATGGGGCAGGCCCAGTCGCGGCACGGGCAGCGGCAAGGCGAGCACCAGTTCGCCGTCCGTTGCCCCAAGCGCCTCGTCGGGCCTGACGCGGTACTGATGCTTGTTGCGGCGATCCGTCGGGGTCAGGCGACCGCCGCCGCCTTCGCCGGCTTCGAAAACGGCCAGGACGTGGTCGGCTTCGGCAGCCAGAACCCGCACCGGGCTTGCCTGATAATGGTGGGCATCGATCTTGCGCAGACGCGCGACGATTTTTTGTCCAACCCCGGGGACGGGCGCGTTGCGCACGCTTGCAAGCCGGATGGTCGGGCTTTGGACCGAAGGCTCGTCTCCGGTGCGCAACAGATCGCAGATCGGATCGCCTTGCGCGTCGATGCCGGTGATGGCGAGCACGACGATTTCTGGCAGGGTTTCTGCGGATACCAAGCGGCGATGACTGGCGCGGACGACCGGTTCCGCCCGTTCGATATCCTTGATCAGGCCCTTTAAGGCAACCCGGTCAGCGGGCCTGACCTTGAAGGCTTTGACGATGTCGCGTTTGCCGACCGGGGTCGGGCTTGTCGCGATGAAATCCAGGATTTCCTGGCGGGTGGGCAGGCCGTGATAGCTGCGCGTTTTGGTCAATTCAGATCCCGATCCGAGGAAGGTGCCGGTTTCGGCGCACTGGCTTTGCGCAAGGTCGATTTGGGTTTGATCGGTATTTCTGCGTCGACCGGCGGCTCTTCGGGTGGTGGGGCCGCAGGTTTCGGTGCCCGTTTTTTCGGTGCGGCGGTTTTAGTCTTCGCCGCGTCGGCATCACCCGCTTTTGCGGTCTTGCGCCGAGGTTTTGCTGGTTCGGCAGAGGGGTCCGCCTGTCCGGTTTCCGTCCCATCCGCAGGTGCTTTTTTTGATTTGGCGCGCGGCGTCGATTTTTCGCCCGCCTTGGCGGTCGTTTTGCTCTTCGCGGCCCCTTTGCGCGCGGACTTTGCCGGTGGGGCCTTCGCCTTTTGGGCCGCGAGCAGACCGAGGGCGGTTTCTAAGGTGAGGCTTTCGGGGTCGGTGCCGCGCGGGATCGTGGCATTGATGCCGCCATGACTGACATAGGGGCCGTAGCGCCCCTTGAACAAGGCGACGTCCGCTTGGTCGTCTGGGTGGGGCCCGAGGATGCGCAAGGGGGTGGCGGCGGCCCGTGCGGCCTTGCTGGCTTCGGCCAGAAGACTGACGGCGCGATTGATCCCAATGGTCAGGACATCATCGTCGGCGGCCAGGGATTTGTATGTGCTGCCCAATTTCAGATATGGGCCGAACCGGCCGATCCCGGCCTGGATCATCTGACCGGTTTCCGGGTGGGTCCCGATATCGCGCGGCAAGGAGAGGAGGCCCAAGGCAACCTCAAGCGAGACGCCGATCGCCTTCATCCCACGCGGCAGAGAGACCCGTTTGGGTTTTTCTCCCTCTTCCGCGTCGCCCAATTGGACGTAAGGGCCATAGGGGCCGATACGCACCGTCACGGGCTTTGCGGTTTGCGGATCGGTGCCCAGGAGTTTGGGACCGGCCTCGATCGGGGGTTCGCCGCTCTCGCCCGTGCCGTTCGCCTCGACGGCAAGCGGGCGGGTGAACCGACACTCGGGATAGGCCGAACACCCGATGAAGGCGCCGAATTTGCCGAGTTTCAGACTGAGCCGTCCCTGCTGACAGGCGGGACAGGCGCGCGGGTCTTTGCCGGTCGGATCGTTCGGAAAGAAATGGGGGCCGAGAGCCTCGTCCAAGGCATCCAACACCTGGGTGATGGTGAGATCCTTGGTCCCCGCAATGGCAAGGCTGAACGCGTCCCAGAACTGGCGCAGCACTTCTTTCCAATTGGCGCGCCCGCCCGAGATTTCATCGAGCAGATGTTCGAGATCGGCGGTGAAGGAATATTCGACGTACCGCTCGAAAAACCGATGCAGAAAGGCCGTAACGAGACGTCCGCGATCTTCGGGGGTAAAGCGTTTCTTGTCGAGTTTGACATAGGTGCGATCGATCAGAACCTGGATGATCGAGGCATAGGTCGACGGCCTGCCGATCCCCAATTCTTCCAATCGCTTGACGAGGCTGGCCTCGGAATAGCGCGGCGGCGGTTCTGTGAAATGTTGTTCCGGCTTTACCTGATGGCGGGTGACGGCGTCGCGTTCCTTGATCGGCGGCAGGCGACGGTTTTCATCATCCTGTTGATCGTCGTCCCGCCCTTCTTGATAGAGTTTCAAGAAACCGTCGAAAATCAGGATCGATCCGTTCGCCCGCAAGCGAACCCGACCGGCGGCCCCATTGATGTCGACGGCGACCTGGTCGAACAGGGCCGATTCCATTTGCGAGGCGAGCGTGCGTTTCCAGATCAATTCGTAGAGTTTTAGCTGATCGCCATCCAAGAAGCGTGCGACCTGATCCGGGTGGCGGAAAAGATCGGTCGGGCGGATAGCCTCGTGGGCTTCTTGGGCGTTTTTGGCGACGGTTTTATAGACGCGCGGCTTTTCCGGGCAATATTTCGTGCCGAAATCGCGATCGATCAAAGACCGCGCCGCCGCGATCGCGTCGCCTGAAAGTTGGACGCCGTCGGTTCGCATATAGGTGATGAGGCCGACGGTTTCGCCACCGAGATCGACCCCTTCGTAAAGCCGTTGGGCGATCTGCATGGTCCGGCTGGTGCCGAATCCTAGCTTGCGCGAGGCTTCTTGTTGCAGGGTCGAGGTGGTGAAGGGGGGATGGGGGTTGCGCTTGACCTGACGGTGATCGACCTTTTCAACGGAAAAACCCGGTTCCGCTTCGAGTGCGGCAACGGCAGCTTGGGCCGCCGCTTCGTTCGGCAGATCGAATTTTTCGAGGCGTTTGCCGTCGAGATGGGTGAGGCGCGCCGTGAAGGGCAGTTTCTGGGGCGTTTGAAACCCGGCTTCAATCGTCCAATATTCTTCGCTGCGGAAGCTTTCGATCTCGTCTTCCCGGTCGCAGATCAGGCGCAAGGCAACCGATTGAACCCGTCCTGCCGATTTCGAACCGGGCAGCTTGCGCCACAAAACGGGGGAGAGGGTAAAGCCGACGAGATAGTCCAACGCCCGGCGCGCCATGTAGGCATCGACCAATTCGTCGTTGAGCTCGCGCGCATTCTTGAAGGCTTCGAGGACCGCCCCCTTCGTAACCTCGTTGAAGACGACCCGTTTTACCGGAATGTCTTTGATGGCCTTGCGGCTGCGCAGCACTTCCTGGACGTGCCAGGAAATCGCTTCGCCTTCGCGATCCGGGTCGGTTGCGAGAAAGAGGCCGTCGGCTCCCTTCAGGGCCTGGACGATCTCGCGCAGGCGCTTTTCTGCGCGATCATCGACTTCCCAATCCATGGCGAAGTCTTCATCGGGGCGCACAGAGCCATCTTTGGGAGGCAGATCGCGCACATGACCATAGCTCGCCAGCACGACATAGTCTGTGCCGAGATACTTGTTGATGGTCTTTGCCTTCGCAGGCGATTCAACGACAACGACGTACATGGGGCGGCCGGTCACCCTTATGGGGCCCCTCGGCCGGGGCCGTTAACGAGGTCCGATCTCAGCCATCACCGCAGTGATACCCGATTACCGGGATGACGGTCGATCCGTCCGTCCAGTTCGAGATCGACAAGGGCGGACGCAACAACTGATCCCGAGAAGTGGCATTCACGAATGAGTTCGTCAACGGTCACTTGGTTTTGGTTCAGCAAAGAAAGAAGAATCGTCTTGATTGTATCCGGGTCGTCGGATCGGGGCTGATCGGGGGGCTTTTGCGGATTCCGGGCCGAAAAAGGCCGAGATAGGCGCGGAAACTGCGATTCGACGAGGTTTAAGGCCGATAAAACATCGTCGGCATTTTCGACCAGTATCGCCCCATGGCGCAGTAAATCATTCGGACCGCGACAGCGCGGATCAAGCGGAGAACCCGGTACGGCGAACACATCGCGACCTTGTTCCGCCGCGAATCGGGCGGTTATCAAAGAACCGGATTTCAAGGCGGCCTCGATCACCAACGTGCCGAGACTGAGTCCGCTGATAATCCGGTTGCGGCGTGGAAAATGGCGTGCCTGGGGGACCGTGCCCATGGGCATTTCGCTGATCAACAAACCGTTTTGGGCGATCTCTTCCTGGAGGGTGCGGTTCTCTTCTGGATAAATCACATCGATGCCGCCGCCGACGACGGCAATCGTCCCCGTTTGCAGGGCCCCGCCATGGGCGGCCGTATCGATGCCGCGCGCCAAGCCCGAGACGATCACGAACCCCGCCTGTGCCAGATCCCAGGCAATTTCGCGGGCAAAGCGTTTACCCATGGCGGATGCGTTGCGCGCACCCACGATGGCCAAGGTCGGCTGATCGACGAGGCCGCAGGTGCCGCGGACGATGAGGAGCGGGGGTGCATCATGGATATGGGCGAGAAGTGGCGGATAATCACTGTCCCAATGGCCGACCAGTCTCGCCCCGGATCGATCGATCTGGGCGATTTCTGCGAGGGCCGCAGCCCGATCGATGGGCACGATCGCCGGTTTGCCGCCCGCGCGTTTCAGCTGAGGCAGCGCCCGCAGGGCATCGGTTGCAGACCCGTATTTCTCAAGCAAGGCCCGGTAGGCGATCGGCCCGATCGATGGGGTGCGGATCAGTCGTAAACTGTCGATATGCGTTTCAGTATAAATTGATTGTATCGTGTTCATAATTAAGCAACATTATGATTTGATATGAAATTAGACCGGTGCGGATGAACTGATGAAAAAAGGGTCATGAGATCCTTGAAAAAACCGCACCTAAAAGTCAGATAATACTGAAAATAGACAACCGCGCAAGATTTAATTTATGCCTCTTGCGCGGCTCATTACTTATTTTTTCTTGTTTAACGAGGCAATATACTCGGAAGAAGGGCGCATCGGTGTCAAGTCGACCGTGCCGGGCGGGCGGGCTGTAAGGCGGATCTTCGGTTCGGTCCCGCGTAGCAGCCGACGAATATTCTCACGGTGGGTCAGGGTGATCACGATCGCGATGAGGGCCGTGAATAGGGTAACGTTGGGTTGTTTCAAGAGATAGGCGCAAATCGGTGCCGTATCGATCGCCATCAAGGCGGCCAATGAGGAATACCCGAAAATCCAGGCCGTCATCAGCCATGTGATGGCGGCGGAAATCCCGACGTAAAAACTGATGCCGAGCATGACGCCCAAGGCGGTCGCCACCCCTTTGCCACCTTTGAATTTCAACCAAACCGGATAGACGTGACCGATCAAGGCGGCAAATCCCGCGCCCATCGATAAGGTTTCGGCATCCTCGTAGAAAATTTGACAGATCACGACGGCAAAGGTTCCTTTTCCGCCGTCAAGCAACAAGGTGGCAAGGGCGAGGGAGCGCTTGCCCGTGCGCAGCACATTCGTAGCGCCGATATTGCCGGAACCGATTTGTCTGATGTCGCCGAGACCGCTGAGCCGGGTAATGACGAGGCCAAATGGAATTGATCCCAGCAGGTACGCGCATACGAGGATCACATAGACCGGCCAATTTTGGTCAATTCTGTGGAAAATATCCATCACGACAACCTATGCTCCGTATCCTGTTGAGTGCGTCCGCCCTGCTGCCGGTCGATCGGACCCTACGGTCTTTCGACCCGCACGATCCATCACGTCTCGCCCGACGGCGGGGTCCTATCGTCGAAACGTTACCCGTCCGGCAACGATACTGATCAAAACCTGCCCCTGAACGGGGAGGCCATGGAAGGGGGTGTTGGGTGTTTTTGAGACGAATTTCGCGGCATCGACGCGCCAGGGTCTATCCGGGTCGAACAAGACCAGATCCGCTACGGCACCGATCGCAAGGCGCCCGGCCGGCAGGCGCAGGATATCGGCCGGTGCCTTCGTGATGAGGTTCATGGCCCGCAACAACGGCATCCGATGGGTATGGTGCAGGGCAAGCGTCAGCGGCAGGAGCGTCTCAAGCCCAATGGCACCGGCACTGGCCGCCGCATAAGGCACATGTTTCGTATCGAGATCGAGGGGCCGATGATCCGAAACGATGGCATCGATCGTGCCGTCCAACAATCCGGCCAGCACGGCCTTGCGGTCGCTTTCGCTGCGCAGGGGCGGCGACAATTTCGCCAGAGTGTCGTACTGGGCGATGGCCAATTCGTTCAGTGTGAAATAGGCGGGGGCCGTGTCGCAGGTGACCGGCAATCCCCGTTGTTTCGCGCGACGAATGGCTTCGATGGCACCGGCGGTTGAAATATGGGCGGCGTGATAACGGGCCCCAGTCAGTTCGACCAAGTGCATGTCGCGTTCGATTTGAATCTGTTCTGCAACGGCGGGCATGCCGGGCAGGCCGAGACGGGTCGCAAATTCGCCTTCGGTTGCCGATCCGGCCGCGCACAGGCTGGGTTCCAGCGGATGCTGGATGATCAGTTGATCGAAGGTTCGGGCATAGGAAAGGGCGCGCCGCATCAGCAACGCGTCGCCGACCGCCCGGTTTGGATCCGTGAACCCAAGGGCGCCGGCGGCAGCCATGAGCCCGAATTCGGTCAATTCCTTGCCCTTGAGCCCCTTGGTCAGCGCACCATAGGCATAAAGATGGACGAGACCGACCTTGCGGGCACGGCGTGTGATGAAATCGATCAGGGCGACATCGTCCAAGACCGGATCGGTGTCCGGCAACCCGACCAACGTCGTGATCCCGGCGGCCGATGCTGCCTGAGAGAGGGTGGCCAGGGTTTCCACATGTTCGCGGCCCGGCTCGTTCAGGTGGGCGCGCATATCGACGAGGCCCGGGGCAAGGCAGTGGCCGTCGCAATTGATCACGATCGCTGCGTCGGGGGCGGATCGGGCGGCCTCAGCCCCTAGGGCCGTAATCTGACCGTCGACGATCAAGAGATCGCCCATTTGGTCGAGTTGGGTCCAAGGATCGAGTAGGCGGGCGTTTTTCAGCAGGGTTGCAGGCATCATCAATCTTGCGCATCAGGAGTGGGGTTGGAAAGCAGCAGGTCGAGGCATGCCATCCGCACTGCCACCCCCATTTCCACTTGTTCACGGATCAGCGATCGATCGATATCGTCGGCGACCGCACTATCGATTTCAACACCCCGGTTGATCGGGCCTGGATGCATGATGAGGGCGTCGGAGCGGGCTCGTGCGATTTTCTGATGGTCGAGCCCGTAATAATAAAAATATTCGCGAATGGAGGGAAAGAAATTTCCCTGCATCCGTTCCATTTGCAGCCGCAGCATCATGATAATGTCGGCATCGGCAAGGCCGCGGGCCATGTCGTGGAAAATCTCGACCCCAAGCCGGTCGATCCCGGCGGGCAGGAGGGTGCGCGGTGCCACCACCCGGACCCGCGCACCCATAATCGTCAGGAGTGCAATATTCGATCGGGCGACGCGGGAATGGAGAATATCGCCACAAATGGCGACGACCAATCCTTGCAGTCGTCCCTTGCGCCGCCGGATGGTCAGGGCATCGAGGAGGGCCTGGGTCGGATGTTCGTGCGTGCCGTCGCCGCCATTGATCACCGCGCAATTCATGCGCGCGGCCAAGAGATGGGCGGCCCCGCTATCGGGGTGCCGAACGACCAAAGCATCGAGATGCATCGCGGACAGGGTGAGTGCCGTATCGAGCAGCGTTTCGCCTTTTTTCACCGATGTGCCGTCGACCGACATGTTGATGACATCGGCCCCGAGCCGCTTGCCCGCCAATTCGAAACTGGTCCGGGTTCGGGTCGAGTTTTCGAAGAACAGATTGATGATCGTGCGTCCGCTGAGGGAGGCACGTTTCTTCGTGGCCTGTCGGTTGAGTTCGACATAATCCTCGGCGCGGTCGAGGATCATGGTGATATCGTCAGGTTTTAGCCCGTCGATGCCCAACAGATGGCGGTGGGGGAAAATTGAAGTATCCATGGCCCCTTATCTATACGGGGGGCTGGCAATATACTCAAGCCAAACCAAGCGATTACTCCTGCACAGGGCTGCGGCAAAATCTAACAGTCTGCAAAAGACGTCGGCAATGGTCAGGTGATATTGTCGATCAATTTCTTGCTAAGGTCGGTGGTGACTTGGAACACCTTGACGTTGGCGATAAAATTGTTGCGCGCTTCGATGAGATTGACCGCCTCGCGGGCTGGGTCGACATTCGGCGTTGCGACCAAGCCGTTTTTATCGGCAAACGGACTGTCGGGCTGAAAGGCAAGTCCGCTGTTTTTCGATGGGGTCAGGCTGGCCGTGACGCCGCCCGATGCCGACTCCTGCTGATTGACTCCAAGGGCTTGGAAAACTTGACCGGCGGCCCCTGTGGGCGCCGTGCCGGTGAGGGGTGGGGACTGATCGGCCCCAAATGGCCCCTTTTGGGGCGGCGTGCCGACGCTTTGACTGTTGGCGATGTTCTGTGCCGACGCATTGACCCGCACGGTGGCCGCTTGAATGCCGGAAAGGGCAATGGAACTGGCGGAAGAAAGAGAAGCAACCATGACGGCGAGCCTTCAAGGATCGATGGATTTAATCATCGTTCAGTCAAGCGAACTTGCCGATGTGTGTCAAATGGATAACCAGTCGGGTTTTATTAAAAATTAACGAAAAATTCTCTCAATTTTGAGGTTGTTTCAAAGCATCGACTGGGCCCCGGCATAGCGCAAGCGGTCGAGCACCCCTTGCAGAATATAGGCCGCAGCGGCGCGGTCGACGAGGCTTGCCCGTTTCTTGCGCGAAAGATCGGCCTCGATCATGTCCCGCGTGACGGCCGCAGTGGAGAGGCGTTCGTCCCAAAATGTGATGATCGGGTCATCGAACGCGAGAAGGTTGCGCGCGAAGGCCCGGGTTGCCTGGGCGCGCGGTCCCTCGGTTCCATCCATATTGAGCGGCAGACCCAAGACCAGGGCTCCGACATTGTGGGTCTTGCGCAAACCGGCGATTTTGGCGCAGTCGGCGCTGAATTTGCCGCGCGCCAGGGTTTCGAGGGGATTGGCCGTCATCAGCATCGGATCGGACAGTGCGAGGCCGATCGTTTTCGTGCCGAGATCGAACCCCATGAGGCGTGTGCCGATAGGGCGTAGCGTCATGAGGTCGGTGGGGTTGCACAGCGGCATGGCGGGTGATAGCTTTCAGGCAGTTTTTTGCCGGGCGGTTCGATGGTTGTCTTCGCATGACCCTGGACGGCCCGGCGATCTTGACCCATTCTCGGGTTTGTCTCAAGTAGCCTTTGAGGTTTATCGCATGTCGCTCGACAAGGCCACAGTGGCAAAGATTGCCACCCTGGCACGCATCAAGGTTCCCGATGACCAGTTGGCCCCCTTGGGGGACGCCTTGAATACGATCCTGGATTGGGTCGAACAACTGGGTGAAGTGGATACGCAAGGGGTCGAACCGATGAGTTCGGTGGCGCACATGACCCTGCCTTTGCGTGAGGATGTCGTGAGCGACGGCGGTGAAGCCGACGCGATTTTGCGCAATGCGCCCGATGGGGCCCATGGCTTCTTTACCGTGCCGAAGGTGGTTGAATAAATGAGCGCTCTTACCGATTTGACCCTGACCGAGGCGCGGGCGGGGCTTGCCGAACGCCGTTTTTCCGCCGTGGAACTGACCGATGCGCATTTGGCGCAGATGGAAAAATTCCGCCATCTCAATGCCTTCATTACCGAAACGCCGGAAAAGGCTCGTGCCATGGCGCTGGCGTCCGATGCGCGGCTTGCCGCCGGTACTGCCGGGGTTCTCGAAGGGTTGCCCCTTGGCATCAAAGATCTTTTTTGCACGAAAGACATTTTGACCACCGCCGGGTCCCATATTTTGGATGGGTTCAAGCCACCCTATGAATCCACGGTGACGACCAAATTGTGGGATGCCGGAGCCGTGTGTCTTGGCAAGCTCAATATGGACGAGTTCGCCATGGGCTCGGCCAACATCACAAGCTATTACGGCCCGGTCGAAAGCCCGTGGAAACGGGCGGGCGCACCCGAGGTGAAACTCGTTCCCGGCGGCTCGTCGGGGGGGTCGGCTGCGGCCCTTGCAGCCCACATGGCCCTTGCCGTGACGGGGACCGACACGGGCGGTTCGATCCGGCAGCCCGCGAGTTTCGTGGGTGTGGTCGGGGTGAAGCCGACTTATGGCCGGTGTTCGCGCTGGGGCATCGTGGCGTTTGCCTCGTCTTTGGATCAGGCGGGCCCCATGACCCGTACAGTCGGCGATGCGGCCTTGATGCTGAACGTGATGTGCGGCCACGATCCGAAGGATTCGACCTCTGCCCCGGTCGCGGTGCCGGATTTCACCAAGGCGTTGACGGGCGACGTGCGCGGCCTGCGGTTTGGGATTCCGAAAGAATATCGGGTCGACGGCATGCCGGCGGAAATCGAAAAGCTTTGGCAGGACGGCATTGATTGGTTGGTGGCGGCAGGTGCCATCCCGGTCGAGATCAGTCTTACCATGACCAAATATGCCTTGCCGACCTATTATATCATCGCGCCAGCCGAGGCGTCGGCCAATCTGTCGCGCTATGACGGGGTGAAGTTCGGGTTGCGCGTGCCGGGCAAGACCCTGGACGAGATGTATGAATTGACCCGTGCCGAAGGTTTCGGGGCCGAGGTGAAGCGCCGGGTCCTCATCGGCACTTACGTGCTGTCGGCGGGTTATTACGACGCTTATTACCTGAAGGCGCAGCGGATTCGGACCCTCATTGCCCAGGATTTCGATCAAGCCTTCAAGCAGGTCGACGTCATCTTGACCCCGACGGCCCCCTCGGCGGCCTTTGCCATCGGGGAAAAAATGGATGATCCCTTATCCATGTACCTCAATGATATTTTCACGGTGCCGGTCAACTTGGCGGGGTTGCCGGGGATATCGGTCCCGGCCGGATTGAGCCGCGACGGCTTGCCGCTTGGTTTGCAGGTGATCGGTAAGGCCTTTGACGAGGCGACGATGCTGCGGGTGGCGGGTGTCTTGGAGCAGGCTGCTGGATTTACGGCTGAGGCCAGTCTTTTGAAGGGGGCCTTGTGATGGACGTGCGCGAAGATTTATTGCTGGACGGTCGGACCGGCAAATGGGAAATGGTGATCGGGCTTGAGGTTCACGCCCAGGTAACCTCGAAATCGAAGCTCTTTTCCGGGGCCGACACGACCTTCGGGGCGGATCCGAACAGTCAGGTATCGCCGGTCGATGCCGGGTTTCCCGGTATGTTGCCGGTGATCAATCGTCATTGCGTCGAGCAGGCGGTGAAGACTGGGCTCGGGCTTGCCGCCGAAATCAATCTGACCTCGGTGTTCGACCGTAAGAATTATTTCTATGCCGATTTGCCGAACGGCTATCAAATTTCACAATTCACCCGCCCCATCGTCGGCAAGGGCACCATCGTGCTCGATCTGCCCGATGGGTCGAGCCGCACGGTCGGTGTTACCCGCCTGCATCTGGAACAGGATGCCGGCAAAAGCCTGCACGATCAGCACCCGACCTTGTCCTATATCGATCTCAATCGTGCGGGCGTCGCCCTCATGGAAATCGTCTCCGAACCGGATATGCGGTCGGCGGAAGAGGCGGGGGCCTATTTACGCAAATTGCGTTCCATCCTGCGTTATCTCGAAACATGCGACGGCAACATGGAAGAAGGATCCATGCGGTGCGATTGCAACGTCTCGGTGCGCAGGCCAGGGGCGCCGCTCGGCACGCGCTGCGAAATCAAGAATGTCAATTCCATCCGATTCGTGATGGCCGCGATCGAGTATGAGGCGCGTCGCCAGATCGAGATTTTGGAAGAAGGCGGGACGATCAAGCAGGAAACCCGGCTTTACGATTCCGGGCGCGGCATTACCCGGTCCATGCGTTCCAAAGAAGAAGCACACGATTACCGCTATTTCCCGGACCCGGATCTGCTGCCCCTCGTTCTCGATCCTGCGATGGTGGCGGCGCTCAAGGCCGGACTGCCGGAATTGCCCGATGCGCGCAAGGCCCGCTATATCGCCGAGTACAAGCTCAGCCCCTACGATGCGGGCGTGCTGGTGGCGGAAAAGGCGACGGCGATCTATTACGAGGCCGTGGCGGGCGGGTCCGATCCGAAGCTTGCCGCCAATTGGGTGACGAGCGACCTGTTCGGCATGCTGAACAAGCGCGGTCTCGGCATCGACGAAAGCCCGATTTCGGCCGAGGCTTTGGCGGGGCTCATCCGCCTCGTGATGGACAACACCCTGTCGACTAAAATCGCCCGCGACGTTTTTGCCGAGATGGTGGAAACCGGCAAGGCGGCAGCCCAGATCGTCGAAGAAAAGGGTCTGCGTCAGGTGACGGATACGGGGGCGATCGAGGCGTCGATCGATGCGATCCTCGGGGCCAATGCCGATAAGGTTGCCGAATATCGCAGCGGCAAAGACAAGTTGTTCGGCTTTTTCGTGGGTCAGGTCATGAAGGCGACCCAGGGTAAGGCCAATCCGACCCTGCTGAACGATCTTTTGCGTAAAAAGCTCGATAATTAATAGCGGATGGCACCGCGCCGCCGGGATGGGAGTGCCGACGGCGCGGTTTTTTGAAACGATAATTGAAAAACCTGATGAAACGGGGGAGGGGACAAGCCGATGCGCCGTCGCACGAACAATCGATCCGGCAGGGTGATCGGCATCCTCGCACTTCTCTGTCTTGCGGTTGCGGATGGCCGTGCCGACCCTGTTGCCGTCCGGTCGGTCAAAGGGGCATGCGTGCCGCCTGGTCGGTGGGTCGATCCGGCGACCAAGCAGGTGATCGATGAACCGATCGCCCGATTTGCCGATCGCGCCGTCATTCTGTTGGGCGAGACCCATACCAGTGCCGACGATCACCGCTGGCAATTGGATACGTTGTCGGCACTCAGAGAACGGCGCCCGCGTCTCGTCGTCGGTTACGAGATGTTTCCCCGCGCAAAGCAAAAAGTGTTGGACCGCTGGATGCGCAGCACCTTGTCGCCGAAGCAATTTTTGGAGACGGTCGAGTGGAAGCGGGTCTGGGGGTTCAATCCCGAGCTTTATCTGCCGCTTTTCAATTGGAACCGTCTGCACCGGGTCAAGATGGTGGCGCTCAATGTCGAACCCGAGGTGCCGCGCAAGATTGGCCGGGATGGGATCGAGGCTCTGACCCCCGACGAACGGGGCGGCATCGGCACGCCGGCACCGGCGCTTGATTCCTATCGCCAACGGTTGGCCGATGTGATGGGCAATCATGGCAAGTCGGGCAAGGCCCCGGCCATGCCGCCGGAAAAACTCGATAAATTCGTGGCGGCTCAACAATTCTGGGATCGTGCCATGGCAGAAGGTCTGGCCAAGGCTGCCGGTGGTGAGGATCCGCCCTTGGCGGTCGGCATTATCGGCTCGGGCCATTTGACCTATCGCGAAGGGGTGGCCTATCAATTGGCCGATCTTGGCATCGATGATGTGGCGATCCTGCTGCCCTGGCCTGCGGATCGCGATTGCAGCGAGTTGGACCCCGGCATTGCCGATGCAGTGTTCGGTATGCCGACCCTGCCCGACGATCCAGAGGATCAGGCCGCGACCCCGTCGCCGCCGTCCGATCAGCATCGGCCGGGCAAACCCTCGCCGCATACGGTCCCGCCTGTGCCAGGATTACCGCCCAATCACCCGCCGGTAACGCCGCATCGCCGCCAGAATCCGACGGCGAATGGCATCATTCCGGCCGGTTTGCGGCCTTAACCCAATCCTGTCGCGATCCCGATCGACCGGATTGCCCGAGTGCTGCGGGTAGCGTGGAGGGTCACGCTCTGCGCTAGGTTTTTTATAAACTTATTGATATAGTACGGTCCCCTTCCTTTCGGCACAGCGGAGCCCCCAACGCCATGTCCCTGCCTGCACTCCTACGCGATACGCTCGATCTACCGGTGATCGGTGCCCCCTTATTCATCGTGTCGAACCCGGATCTGGTTCTGGCGCAATGCAAGGCTGGCATCGTGGGGTCGTTTCCGGCCTTGAATGCGCGTCCGGCCGAAGTGCTGGAAACGTGGCTTGCCAAGATCACCGAAGGGCTGGCGGCTGCCCGCGCTGCCGATCCGACGGCGAAAATCGCGCCTTTTGCCGTCAATCAAATCGTCCATAGCTCGAACGATCGCTTGCAGCATGACGTGGAACTTTGCGTCAAATACAAGGTGCCGATTACGATCACGTCGCTGCGGGCCCCCGACGCGGTGGTTGAGGCGGCACATTCTTACGGCGGTCTGGTGTTTCACGATGTGACGAACATCGCCCATGCCAAGCGCGCGCTACAAGCCGGGGTCGATGGGTTGATCCTCGTCTGTACTGGCGCTGGCGGGCATGCGGGCACCCTATCGCCGTTCGCCTTGGTGCCGGAAGTGCGTAAATTCTACGATGGGACGATCATCCTGTCCGGTTCGATCGCGACCGGGGCCGCCGTTCTGGCCGCCCAGGCCGTGGGGGCCGACCTTGCCTATATGGGCACACGCTTCATTGCGACCGAAGAAGCCAATGCCAGTGTTGCCTACAAACAATCACTGGTCGAGAGTACGGCTGAGGATATCGTCTATACCAATCTCTTCACCGGGGTCCATGGCAATTACCTGCGCGCCAGCATCGTTGCCGCCGGTCTCGACCCGGACAATCTGCCCGATGCGGATAAGAGCAAGATGAATTTCGGCTCTGGCTCCGATCAAAAGGCGAAGGCATGGCGCGATATCTGGGGTGCCGGTCAAGGTACGGGCCAGATCGACGATGTTCGCCCCGCCGCCGAGGTGATTGCGCGGCTGAAGGCGGAATATCATGCCGCCCGTGCACGGGTGTTGGGGGCCTAAAGGGTACCGGATCGGGCAAGGCGGGGCGATTTTCGACATCGCATCCCGCCTCGCCGCCGTCATCGCGCCGAAAAATATGCGGCCGCAGCTTCGATTGCGGCGGCAGCGTCGCGATGGATGATCCGTCCGGCCGCCAGCATCAGATTGTCGGCCAAATCGAAATCTTCGACCTGCATGCCTTGCGTATCCCAGAGGGTGCCGTCCTCTTTGCGGCTGGTCGCCATCATCCGGGCGACCCGGTCGGCATAGGGGCCTCGCTCGCTCGAATAAAGCCAGATCGGTTTGCCCAGGGCTTCGGCAAAGCCGATTTCATAAGCAGTCCCCTGATCCATGCCCGGACCCCGGAATGGCGAGAGATCGGCAATTACCCCGTCGCATGCCCTGATCAAGGCGCAATTTGCCTCTTTGATGTTAAGACCCTGGGTCGGTTTGTCCAGACCGTCAAGGTCGAGACTATTGTCGAGCGGGAAAAGCCCATCGAGACCGTGGGTCGCGGCAAGCGCCTTCAAATGCCGCCCTGCGGCGACGGGATCGGGCAGAAAAACCTGCGGCCCTGCAAGATAAAGGGAAAAACGGTGCATCAGTGCCCCACACGATGAATGCCGCAGCCAATCAGGCCCCGGTTGCGTGCCGGTTTATCCCCCGATGGACCGGATGGCAAGGGGTGCGCGGGGGGCGGCAAGGAATTGTTCGATTGCCCGCAATTGATCGATTTGCGTGGCGATGAGCGCCGCCGCACAGGCTTCGATTCGTTGGATATTGTCCGGCGAGGCGTCGGCGAAATCTTCATTGACGGATGTTGGGTCTTTCGGATCGGTGCCGAGGGTGCGATCGAAGCGGTAATGTTGTACCGACGGGATCTGATCCAGCAAGGCATTGGTCAAATCGGCACTGCCGTCCAACGTCACGGAGAGAACCGGGCGGACCCAGCCGGCCAAGCCCCAATCTTTCGCATCGTCATAAGGGATGACCCGTTCCAGGGTTCCCGTGCCCAAGGAAACGATGATGAAGGTATGATCGGGCCCATAAAGATCCATGGCGGCGGTGAGGGCGGTAAGGGAGGGGACATTGGCGAACAACCCCCCATCGACCAGCGCAAAGGCTGCCCCTGCATGATTGAAGATCCGGGCTGGGCTGAAATAAGTCGGGGCTGCCGAGGTTGCGCGCGCAATGTCCTTCAACTGAAAATTAAATGACGGGGCCGTTTGACTGGGAGGCAGGCGAAGCCCTCTTGCCTGCCAACTGGTAAAAAGCTGGGGTGCCCTTAGGCTCGCGACCTGACCCTTGTCTGTAACGACCGGCGTCGGCAGTTGGATCGCATAAGATGGGATCAGTATTTCGCAACCGGCGACGGAATCGAGCCATTGGTCGGCGAGCATCCCATCGAGGATCCGTTCAAGCGGGGCGGCGTCGTAGTCGGGGCCGGTAAGGCCGCCCAGTGTCGCGATTTCACGGCCGAACGAATGGCTGAAAATCGTCTGTCCCTCGGCGGCATAGAGATCGCCCAAAGATTGGGCCGAGTGACCCGTCGCAAGGCCGCAGGCGATGATGCCGCCCGTCGAGGTGCCTGCGATCAGATGGAAGATATCGCGGCTCTGTTTGCCCAGTCTCGTTTCAAGAGCGGCGAGAATGCGGGCCGGTATGATCCCACGAATCCCGCCGCCATCGATGCTGAGAATCCGAATTTCCGCCATGATTTTCCCCAGTCTATCCGGTCATCGCCAGCGTCATAAACGGGAGCGGAGCCAGACTTACTCTGTTTTTATACGCGAAAATTGGTCGACGATCCAGTGCCGGGCCGCCTTGATATGCGGCGTATCCGTATCGTCAGGATGCCAGAGCAGCCACAAGGGACGATGGAGGCACGCTCCACCCTGTCGGGCAAGGTGGGGGTCCCGATCGCCCATCAGGCAGGGCAAGAGGCAGCGGGCGATGCCGCCTGCGACGAAGGCATGCAGGGTTTCAAAGCGGCTGGCCCGGTGGCGGATCCCGCCTGCCCCCGCCTCGCGTTCGGTCCATCGGGTTTCCGGCAGATAGGCTTCGGCGGTATCGAGGGCGGCCCAGGGCAGGGTTGCCGGATCGACCGTCGCTATGGCAGGGCTATAGACGGCATAGGCCACATCCCCCAACAGGGTCGCCGCCGCCCTGTCGGGTGGTGCGCCGAAGCGCAAGCCCAAATCCGCCTCGCACCGCACGAGATTGAGGTTGCGATTTTCCGCCATCAATTCGATCTTGAGCCGCCAGCGGTCGAGCAACTCCGGTAAGGCCGGGGCCAGGAAATGATCGCATAAGAAGGCGACGGCGGTGAGGCGCAGGATTCGCCAATGGGCACTGGCTTCAACGGGTTCTTGATGGCCGACGGCGCGCATGGCCGCATCGGCTGCCTCTAAATGGGGGATGAGGGCGATGCAGGCACCGGTCGGCACGAGCCGTCCGCCTTCACGGCGCAGCAAGGCGAAACCCCGTTCGGTTTGCAGCCGCCGCAACCGCCGCCCCGCCGTGGTCGCATCGATGCCGAGGGCGGCGGCACCGCCCTGCAACGAGCCGGTGCGCACGACGGCCAGGAGGATGTGCCAGGCTTCCCAATCGGTTGCGCGATGTTCTTGCATGGATTGGTCTCGATATCGCAGAGCGGTAGTACCTGCAAATTTGCAGGTTCGAATGAGATTATCACCGATGGATTGCACATAAAACCCATGACAGGGTGAGGGCTTCTACGCATTGACGGAGCCTTCCATGTCCCCTCATTCTCTCCCGACCGCCGTGACGATCCGCACCCTGATGGGGGTACCGCAAACGGTGCCGGATCTTGCAACGTCTGCCTTGATCGTGATCGACGCTCAGTCGGAATATGGCCCGGATGGGGCCTTGCCCCTTGTCGGTTTGACCCCCGCCCTGACCCGGATCGCCGCCCTTTTGTCCGCTGTGCGCAGGGCGGGCGGGCCCGTCATCCATGTCGCCCATCAAGGCGGGGCCGGGGGGCCGTTCGATCCGGCCGGGCCGGGGTTCGCCTTTTTGCCCGAGGCAACGCCGATCCCTGG
>DAISJD010000021.1:0-35878 GCA_036821645.1 Aliidongia sp. | reverse complement strand
CTACAAAAATATTTAAGTAAAAAAATATAAAATTTACTAATTATTTTATTAAAAAAACTTAATTTTATTTAATATACTATTTTTTTTATTTTAATTAAATATAATTTTCTATTTAAATGAACCTTTATGTATGAGATCAAATATTTTTTTTTACTTTTTTCGATTTTATTGAAAGTGTGGCGTTAATTTTGGTTGTGTATCAGATATATGTGTACATAGTGTTGGTGTCATAAAAATGAATACGTGATATGAAAAAAACTGATAAATGATCGCCTGAGTGATCGTCATCTTGTCTCCATAAACGCGCTTTTTTCTCAGAATCGAGCCGTTATGGGGCGATTTTTCCAAGAGAACGATGAACGGAGTCCAATCTTCGACTTTTCCATTTTCATTAATAACCAGTTAAAAATGGTTCAGGTTAAATGATGTTTTTAAATAAAATTATTTCTATAATAATTTTTTTATATTTCCGCATTTCTCGGTCGAAAAAATAAGAAAAACAAAGTTCCGAGTGCTTTTTTATTTTTGGTAAAGATTTTCCTAAAAAAAAAAATTTACATATTTACAATTTATTAATGTGCATTTGCGAGAACATCTATGTCTAGCCCTACCGGATCGGTGATGGAATGATAAATTTCTTTATAAACTTGCGTCTCTTGGCGAAGATCGCGGTTCCTGTCGGTTTATTAGTAATAGTAATGTCGGCTGTCATTGTATATACACAGTTTACATTGAGTGGTTTTGTAAACAAGGCAAATCACCTTGTGGATGTTTCATTTGATCGTAATTTATCAATATTAACGATTGCTGATAATTTGAACCAGGTTTCATTGCGTGAGAAATCATCATTAACTGAAAAGGATAAAAAACTCATTGAAACCTACATTGTCTTTGAACAAAAGACGCTTAAAGAATCACTTGATATCATCGAAAAGCTCATTCGCGTTGCACCGACGCCAACTGACCTCAAGAACGCAGAAAAACTTAAACAGTCAGCTGTTGAATACTTTAAGATTGCCGAGCAATCTCTGATTTTGTCACGCGATGATAAAGTCGAGGAGGCTATAAATTTCTCAAGTACAACAGTTCGTAAAGCACGCCGTGAATCTTCCGATATCATTTATTCAGAAGTTGCGAATATTAAAAAGCAAGTCGACGAAGAACGCAATCAATTCTCCGAATTTGCACAAGAGGCTGGCTTTGTTCTTTTGACAACGGCGAGTGTTGGGCTTTTGACCAGTATCTCAATTCTGTTCGCGATCGTTATTGCAACCATTGTCCGCCCTCTGCGGGTCATGACCGATCAGATGGCCGAACTGGCGCGCGGCAACCTCAGCATTGATGTGCGCGGCATTGGCCGTCGCGACGAGGTGGGCATTCTTGCCCGCGCTCTTGAAGTGTTCAAGACGAATGCCATCGATGTCGCGCGCTTGGCAGAAGAGCAGGAATTGGTTAAGGCGCAGGCAGAGATCGACAAGAAAAACGCCATGGCGAAATTGGCTGACGATTTCGAACGGTCTGTTACCGTTGTGGTCGATGCCGTGACGGCCTCGTCGCTTTCGCTCAGAGATTCCGCCCAGTCGATGACCGGGATTGCCTCAACGACGACGGAACAATCTTCTGCCGTTGCGGCCGCGATCGAGCAGACGACGACGAATGTTCAGGCGGTGGCAGGGGCATCCCATGAATTGACGGCGTCCATTGCCGAAATTGGTCGCCAAATTAATGAGTCCGCCCTTATCTCTGGGGATGCGGTTCAACAGGCTGAACGGACCAGTAACTCGGTTGAGGGGCTTTCTCTTGCGGCGGAAAAAATTGGCGCCGTTGTCTTGATGATTGAAAATATTGCAACTCAAACCAATCTCTTGGCCCTCAATGCAACGATTGAGGCTGCCCGTGCCGGCGAAGCGGGCAAAGGCTTTGCCGTTGTCGCCAGCGAAGTGAAGACTTTGGCCAATCAAACGGCGCAGGCGACCCAGGATATTCAGGGGCAGGTGAGCGAAATTCAATCCGCAACCGGCAAGACCGCTCATGAAATTGAACAGATTGCCCGCGTTATCAACCGCTTGAATGAGATCTCGACGGCCATTGCCGCCGCTGTGGAAGAACAAGTGGCGGCAACCCATGAAATTTCCCGTAACGTCCAGCATGCCGCGTCTGGAACTCAAGAAGTCTCGGTCAATATCACTGGTGTGTCGACTGCCGCTGGACAGACGGGCACGGCCGCACACTCTGTGTTGGTTTCTGCAACGGAACTTCAGGCACAATCTCAGCGCTTGCGCGAAGAGATGAAGCGTTTCGTCGCCGAGGTTCGGGCTTCATAAGGGGCCCTGTCATTCACATGAAAAAGGGTGCATCGGTTCGGTCCGAGGCACCCTTTTTTATCGCCAACATGACGGCTGATCCAGAGTAAGCCGACCAAACCACCCTGTTGGGGCGATTGACTTTACCCTGATTGGATCAGAACCAGGGTGGGGTACTGATCCGATATGGCGCTAAACGCTAACGACCCCGGCGATGGATAAAGGCGAGGCGTTCAAAGAGATGGACATCCTGTTCGTTTTTGAGCAGGGCACCATGGATCGGTGGAATCAACTTACCCGCATCGCGTTCGCGCAAATGTTCCGGTTGTATATCTTCGGCGAGCAATAATTTAAGCCAATCGAGCAGTTCCGACGTCGACGGCTTCTTTTTCAAGCCATTCACCTCACGGATTTCGTAAAAGACCGTCAAGGCTTCATGGACCAATTGGTGTTTAATGCCGGGATAGTGCGTGTCCACGATCTTGATCATTGTCTCGCGATCGGGGAACTGAATGTAGTGGAAGAAACAACGGCGCAGAAAGGCGTCGGGTAGTTCTTTTTCGTTATTGGAGGTGATGAGGATGAGGGGTCTCTGTTTGGCCTTAATGGTTTGGCGGGTCTCATAGACGTAAAATTCCATGCGATCCAGTTCAAGCAGCAGATCGTTGGGAAATTCGATATCGGCTTTATCGATTTCATCGATCAAGAGGACAGGGGCCACGTCTTGTTCGAAGGCTTCCCACAATTTTCCCTTGATGATGTAGTTTGCGATGTCATGAACCCGTGCATCACCCAATTGACTATCGCGCAGGCGCGAGACGGCATCATATTCGTACAGGCCTTGTTGCGCCTTGGTCGTCGATTTGATGTGCCAAGGGATCAAATTACGTCCTAAAAATTGAGCGACCTCTTGAGCCAACACGGTTTTTCCAGTGCCCGGTTCACCCTTGATCAAGAGCGGGCGTTCGAGGGTCAGTGCCGCATTGACCGCCACGGCAAGATCATCCGTCGCAACATAACGGTCGGTGCCTGTAAATTTCGCCATGGGCCTTTCCTTAGGTGCGGGGACGGCATCTGCGCGTCACGAAAATTGTCTGACAAGATCAATGGTGCATTTTGCAAGTTTTATTTTGCAAGATGCACGGAGTCTAAAGGAACCGCTCGCAGAATGAAACGATCAAAATGCAAAAACGGCACCCCGGTAAGGGTGCCGTTTTGTGGCTGTAAATGATGCGGTCGTCGCGAATTAGGCCGTGCGGCGACGGATCAGATAGAGCCCGCCCATGGCCGCGACCAAGGCCAACCCAGACAGCGGGTTGGTGCCGAAGGAGGGCAACGGGGCAGGGTTGGCGTTGGAGGCATAGAGCGAAAACTCGAAGGCGGGTGACGTGCTGGTAAACACGACCTCGTCGAAGCCCTTGGCAAACCCGCCGACCGTCACGAAATAGGTGCCGCTCGGATCTTGTGCGCCATTGGCATTGGCCGTGATATCGCTGCCGCTGAGCGTGCCGACCAATTGACCGCCCAAGTAAAACTTGGCAGTGTTATAGGTATCGACAGAACCGGCCAAGAGCCCGAGGCTGGTTTGTGCGCTGTTCAATTTCAGGTCGACCACACCGCCGGGTTGGGCGGCAAGATAATTACCTGAAATGCCGGATGGGTTTGCAACGACACCGGATTGATTACCGTGAAAAACACCCGAACCGCCGGTAAAGCTGATCGTGCCAGCGGTGCCGAAGGCGATCGATGAGGACGAAACCGCCCCGTTGAAACCGGATGCATTGCCGAAATCATAGAGCAGCGGGGTCGTGCCGGTAAAACCAGCGGCCGACTGTGCCGTGATTTGCAGTTGCTGGGCTTCAGCAGCTTGGCCGAAGGCCAAGGTCGCCAAAGCCACCATGGAAATCGAGAGGGTCCGAATGAAAGTCATTTTGCAATCCGCCATTTTACATCATTTACGCAACGTTAAAAGCAAAACGCGTGCCAACAACCAAAAGATGTGCATGGGGGCGATAAAATCCGAACCGATCATCGGTGCCGCGCGACCATCGCGATGACGGCTTTGAGATTAGCCTTGATGCATCGCCCGTTCAACGGGATGATGCCAACAAACGATCGTCATCCAAGGGGAAAGTAGGATATGGCAAACGGTGTTGCAGCACTTTCGGATTGGTCGGCGGTCGATTTGGCTGCGGCGCTCCGGCGACGGGACATATCGGCTGTTGAGCTTTTGCAGAGTTGCCTCGCACGGATCGAAGCCTGCAATCCGACATTGAATGCGCTGATTGCAATCGATCGCGCGGGTGCTGAGACGGCGGCGGCGCGCGCCGATGCCGCCCTTAGGGCCCGCGAGCCGGTCGGGTGCCTGCATGGATTGCCGATAGCCGTGAAGGATTTGTCGGAAACGGCGGGGCTTGTGACCAGTTTCGGTTCGTTATTGTTCAAGGATCGTGTGCCGGCCCGCGATGAATTGATGGTGGCCCGTCTGCGGCGGGCGGGGGCGATCATTCTTGCCAAAAGCAATACGCCCGAATTTGGGGCGGGGGCCAATACCCGCAATCGCTTGCATGGGGCGACGGGCAATCCGTTCAATCCTACTTTGACTTGCGCCGGTTCTTCGGGCGGATCTGCCGTCGCTTTGGCGAGCGGTATGGTGCCGCTTGCGACGGGTTCCGATATGGGGGGCAGTTTACGCACACCCGCCGCCTTTTGCGGCGTGACCGGCCTTCGGCCCAGCCCCGGTTTGGTGCCGAGCGATCGGCGGCAATTAGGGTGGTCGGCCCTGTCGGTCGATGGGCCGATGGCACGCAATGCCGCCGATGCGGGACTGTTTTTGAGTGCGATGGCCGGGGATGACGGGTCGGATCCGTTATCTTATCCTGTCGATGCCGCCGGTTTTGCCGAACTGCCCGAGATCGATCTCGGCAGTTTGCGGGTCGCGATCAGCGAGGATTTGGGCTTTGCCCCGGTTGCGCGCGAGATCCGCAGGACGTTTCAGGCTAAAATGACGGCCATGCGGTCGGTTTTTCGCACGCTCGAAGCCCGCGATCCCCCTTTAGGCGATGCGGATCGGACGTTTGCCGTGCTGCGCGCTGAAGGGTTCATGGGGGGATTGCGCGGCTTTTACGAGACCCATCCCGATCTCTTGGGGCCACCGGTGATCTCCAATATTCAAGAGGCGCAGCGTTATAGTTTGCGCGATCGCGCCGAGGCAGCCCTGGCGCAGACCGTGCTTTATCGTCAAATACAGGAAATGTTTCAGACGGTTGATCTGCTCATCTGCCCCACCGCTGCCGTCAGTCCCTTTCCCCACCAAGAGTGGGCCCCGACGGCGATCGACGGCCAACCGCTTGCCGCTTATTATCATTGGATCGCCATCACGTATGGTCTCAGCCTGACGGGGCATCCCGTGATTGCGGTGCCTTGCGGCCTCGATCCTCATGGCATGCCGTTTGGGATACAGATCATGGGACCCCGGCGCAGCGACCGGTTCTTGCTGGGCGTTGCTGCGGCCTTGGAACGGGCCTTTGCCGCCGATCCGCTGTTGAACCGACCAGTCCCACCCGGTATCTCGGCGGGGGTACGGCCATGAATCATCGAGATGCCATCGTTCAGAATAGACGCATCGGTGGGGCCGCAATCGCACTCGATACGCCTGCCTTGCTGATCGATCTGCCGGCCTTTCGGCGCAATCTCGCCCGCATGGCGGCTTTTGCGGCGACGACCGGCGTGGGACTGCGGCCCCATGTCAAAACCCATAAATGCAGCACCATTGCCACGGCACAGATGGATGCCGGGGCGATCGGGGTCAGTTGCGCCACGATCGACGAGGCCGAGGTGATGGCCCGGGCCGGCATTCGCGGGATTTTGCTGACGGCCCCTTTGGTTGGGCGGGGTAAGATCGACCGGCTGATCGCCCTTGCCCACGCTGTGGGGCCCGATGGCGTGATGGTGGTTGCCGATCACCCGGACGATATCGCCGCCCTCGATCGGGCGGCCGGTGTTCTTGGGTTTCCTCTCAAGCTCTTGGTCGATCTCGATATCGGACAAAACCGCACCGGCTGCCCCGATGTGGCATCGGCCCTTGTCGCAGTGCAGGAAGTCGCCCGGTCCCCCCATTTGGTTTTTGCCGGGGTTCAGGCTTACGGTGGGCATCTCCAACATCTAAGACCGCGGGCCGCCCGTCGGGACGCCGCCGCCGCCGCCGCCGCCCGCTTGCAGGGGGTGCTTCGGTCCCTTTGTGCGGCGGGCTTGCGACCCCCGATCGTCACCGGGGCCGGAACCGGGACTTATGATTTCGATGGGCAGGACAAGGTCTTTACAGAATTACAGGTCGGCTCCTATCTCTTCATGGACGTGGAATATGCGACTGCCTTGGGCGATGGCGAGGGTGAGGGCGATACTCCGCCGCCTTTCGAACCGGCCCTCTTTGTCCTGGCACGGGTCATTGGCACGCACCAACCCACATATCAAATCCTGGATGCGGGCTTGAAATCCTTTGCGAGCGAAGGCGGGCCGCCCCGCGTCATGGATCTACCCGATGCCACCTATGGTTTTTTCGGGGACGAACACGGCAAACTCTTCACCCGCCACCCAATGCCGCTTGGCACGGCCGTGCGTCTTCAACCGCCTCATTGCGATCCCACCGTGCATCTCTACGATTGGTATTACGGGGTCGAGGATGGTCTCGTCGTGGCGCATTGGGCAATCGACGCCCGAGGCCGACAGTGATCGCCGAAAATGATCGCCGCGCATCCCCGATATCTTGGTCATCCGGGGCCGGGGATATGGCGTAGCGTATCGCGGGCAATCACCAAATCTTCGTTGGTGGGGATGACCCACAGGCGAACCGCACTGTCCGGGGTGCTGAAACGGCCTTCGCCCATGTCCCCCGCGGGCGATCGGTTGGCCCCCAACCACGCGAACCCGTCGGCGATCTGTGCAGTGACCGCGGTTGCATGTTCGCCGATCCCACCCGTAAAGACTAACGCGTCGAGACCGCCCAGGGCTGCCGTAAGCGAGCCGATTTCCCGAATGGCGCGATAGACGAACAGATCGACCGCATGTCGGGCGGCGGGATCGGTACTGGCCATTAGGGTGCGCATGTCGCTGGACAGGCCCGAAACACCTTTGAGGCCGGATTCCCGGTACAGCATGCGTTCGACCGCTGCAAGCGATAGGCCCTTTTCCCGTATCAGATAAAAAATCACGGCGGGATCGATGGTGCCGCAGCGCGTGCCCATCATCAACCCGTCCAGTGCGCTAAAACCCATGGTCGAGGCGATCGGCTGGCCGTTTAACAGGGCGCAGGCACTGGCCCCATTGCCGAGGTGACACAGGATGGCCCGTCCGCGATGGGCGGCAGGGTCGAGATCGGCCAGACGTTCTGCGACGTAGGTATAGGAGAGGCCATGAAAACCATAGCGCACGACCCCCTCGGCCTCAAGGTCACGGGGCAGGGCAAAGCGCCGGGCAATGGCGGGGGTTTCGGCATGGAAGGCTGTATCGAAACACGCGATTTGGACGAGATCCGGGTGCTGACGTGTCAAGGCCGTGATTGGGGCGAGGTTGTAGGGTTGGTGCAGCGGGGCGAGTGGGATAAACCGGGCGAGATCGGCCATGACCGATGGGGTGATTAGGGTGGGATGTTTAAAAGACGACCCGCCATGGACGACCCGGTGGCCGGCTGCGAGCAGGCGATGGGGGCCGAGATGCGTCTCGATCCAGGCGATCAGCCGTCCGAGCAGTGCCGCGAAATCGGGCGTATCCGACCAATCTGCGTCGATGAGGGCTTGGCCGTCGGCATCCCATGCGGTGAAATGCGGATGGGTCGTTATTTCTTCCAGACTGCCTTCAAGGGCACCGGGCAGCAATGTCTGCCGGTCCATTGTGCGGTAGAGGGCGAATTTCAGACTGGACGATCCTGCATTCAGGACCAGGATACCGTCGGCCATGCCGCGTCCTTTCGCATCGGTGTTGCGTCTTGTTTAGTCTCTAGCCTGCCGGGCGGCGGTCTGGGCGGCGGCTAAAAGACAGGCCAAGGCGCAAGACGCGAGCCGCACATCGCGATGATCGGCCCTACTGGTCAGGATGATCGGCACGCTTGCCCCCAACACGATACCGGCGGCCTTGGCCCCGCCCAGATATTCCAACTGTTTTGCCAGCATATTGCCAGATTCGAGATCGGGGACGATCAGGATGTCGGCGTGCCCCGCCACGGGCGAGCGTAGCCCCTTGATGGCGGCCGCCTCAAGGCTGATCGCCGTATCGAAGGCAAGTGGCCCATCCAGAATGCCGCCGACGATCTGACCGCGATCGGCCATTTTGCAGAGGGCCGCCGCATCGAGGGTGGAACTCATTTTAGGATTGACGGTCTCGACGGCGGATAGAATCGCCACCGCCGGGTTCTCGATGCCGAGGGCGCGGGCAAGGTCGATCGCGTTTTGGGTAATGGCCGCCTTATCGTCGAGGCTCGGGGCGATGTTGATCGCGGCATCGCTGATCAACAGGGTACGGCTATAGGCTTTTGTATCCATGACGAAACAATGGCTGATCCGACCGCTGCCCCGGATGCCGGAATCCCGCGCCATCACCGCATGCATCAGGATATCGGTATGAAGGCTGCCCTTCATCAGGGCCTGGGCATTGCCGGAACGGCACAAGGCCACGGCGGCTTCGGCCGATGTTTCTTCATCGCGGGCGTCAACCCGTTGATAGGGGCTGAGATCGAGGCCGTTTTGTTGGGCGAGTGCCGTGAGGCGTTCGATCGGGCCCACGAAGATCGGTTCGATCAAACCGGCCTTTGCGGCGTCGATCGCCCCTTCCAAGGCAACGGGGCTGGCCGGATGGCAGATGGCCACCCGCAAGGGGGACAAGGCCCTGGCCCTGTCGATGAAATGGGCGAAGACATGCAGATCGCGGGTCGGTTCGAGGGCGCGGGATGACTGAGACATAGCGGAGACTCGATTTGAGAACGGCATGGTAAGGGCCGCTTATATCGCAGTGCGGTAACAAGCGGATTGATATTGATCAAGCAGGCGGCATTTTTTTACCGATCCGCAGGATTGCGGCCAAGGGATCTGCGGTGAATCTTCGCACGGTGCCCGATAAATGGTCTTGTCCACAGCTTTTACGCTGGTAATCCTTGGCGTGCGCCTTCAGGCACTTTATATATACGGGACAAAGTGTCAGGAAAAGGATCGAGCCCATGCATCGTTTTGCCAATCCGGCGCAGTTCATGCGGGTGAGCGGGGTGGTCTTGCCCTGGCTTTGCGGTATGACGGCTTTGTTGCTCGGCGTTGGGCTCTATCTTGCCTTTACCGCCCCGCCGGATTATCAGCAGGGCGAGACGGTGCGGATCATGTTCGTCCATGTTCCGGCGGCTTGGCTTTCCATGATGGCCTATGGCATCATGGCCCTTGCCAGTGCTGCGGCCTTGATTTGGCGGCATCCGTTGGCCGATGTGGCAGCACAGGAGGCGGCCCCGCTCGGTCTCGTTTTTTCGGGCATTTGTCTCGTCACCGGTTCGCTTTGGGGATCGCCGATGTGGGGGACATGGTGGGTTTGGGATGCGCGACTGACCTCGATGTTGGTGTTGTTTTTTCTCTATTTGGGCTATATCGCCTTGGTTCATGCCTTTGACGACCCGAACCGGGGGGCGCGGGCGGCCGCGGTCCTGGCCTTGGTCGGCTCGATCAATCTGCCGATCATCAAGTTTTCCGTCGAATGGTGGAACACGCTGCATCAACCGGCCAGCGTGATGCGGCTTGCCGGGTCGTCGATCGATCGATCGATTTTGACCCCTTTGTTGATTATGGCGCTTGGCTTTACGCTGTTATTTATTGTATTGCATCTAATTCGCATTCGGGCCGCCCTGCTCGAACGCAAGATCCGCGTCTTGCGTCAGATGGCGGCGCAGGAAACGGGCCAACAGCCGGTTTACGGTGCCGTGATGATGGCCGGTGAATAAGGGGGCTGGTCTTGGATCAATTTTTCGGTCTTAGCGGGCTTGACGCGTTTTTTGCCATGGGGGGGTATGCGGCTTACGTTTGGCCCTCTTATGGTCTTGCGGTAATCGGAACGGGTTTTTTGACGATTGGGGCGATTCGGCGCTATCGCGCGGCTGAACGCGAGTTGGCGGCGCTGCAAGGTCGGCGTCCAGGAGATAAAGCATGACACGCAAGCAGCGCCGTCTTTGGGTCGTCCTTGGCGGGATGACGAGCCTCGGTGTGGCAACCGCCCTCATTTTGACGGCTCTTCAGGATAATCTCGTGTTTTTCTACAGTCCTTCCGACGTGGTCCTGAACCCCCCACCGGCCAGCCGGATGCTGCGCATCGGCGGTCTCGTCGAAGAAAATTCGGTGACGAAGATCGAAGGCGATAAAAAAATCGCGTTCCGCGTGACCGACGGGGCCAATCAATTGAAAGTCGTTTATGAAGGGGTGCCGCCCAGCCTGTTCCGCGAAGGCCAGGGGGTCGTCGCCGAAGGCCGCGTCGGTGCGGACGGGGTGTTGGTTGCGTCCAGCATTTTGGCGAAGCATGACGAAAAATATATGCCGCCCGAGGTGGCCGATGCTTTGAAACGGTCGGGCCGTTGGAACGAAGGGGCCGGTATGCCCGCCATGGGGGCCGGTGCTGCACCGGTGTCGCCTGCCCCGAAGGATACGCGCGCATCCCGCGATACGGATAAACCCAATCAGGTAAGCCAGAAATGAGCACGGATCAGATCGAAGCTGCGACGGCTGCCCCCGCCGCCGGGCGCAAAAGCCTGAAGCGCTGGATTTTGCCGTCGATCCCGATGGTGGTCTTCGTCGTTTTATGCCTGGTGTTTTGGGTTGGGCTTGGATATGACCCCCGCGAGTTGCCGTCGGTGATGATCGACAAGCCTTTACCCAATTTTTCCTTGCCTGCTCTCTCGTCGAACAAGCTTGGTCTTGATTCGAAGAAATTGGGGAACAAGCCGGTTCTAATCAATTTCTTTGCCTCTTGGTGCCAACCTTGCCGGTTGGAGCAGCCGGTCCTGAACCGCATCGCCCTCAAGGACGAAGTCCCGCTCTACGGCATTGCCTATAAGGATCGCGAAGAGGATTCAAAAAATTACCTGATCCAATTGGGCGATCCCTATAAACGGATCGGCGTCGATATCGAAGGACGTGCCGGTATCGATTTCGGGGTGACGGGTGTCCCGGAAACCTTCTTGGTCGATGGCAAAGGCGTGATCCGCTATCGCTATTCCGGGCCCATATCCGAAGACGTGTTCCGGCGGGAAATCTTACCCCGGGTGAAACAACTCGAAGCCGCCCAACAATAATCCTGTCCCATCCTGATCCTGAAAACGCGCCGATCTTCTGAATCTCGGCGCGTTTTCGTGACCGGGTCAGGCCCTTTCTGCCCTTCTTCAATAAAAGAGAACGATCATGGATGTCCGCGCCGCCCTTGCCCTTGCCCCAGGTCAGCCGCTCGTCGTCGAAACCGTCCAGTTGGAAGGGCCGCGCGCCGGTGAGGTGTTGGTCGAAATTAAGGCGACGGGTCTCTGCCATACCGATAAATTCACCCTCTCCGGCGAAGATCCGGAGGGGATTTTTCCGGCGATCTTGGGCCATGAAGGGGCGGGGATCGTGGTTGAGGTTGGATCTGGCGTCACCGGGTTGAAACCGGGCGATCATGTGATCCCGCTCTATACGCCCGAATGCCGGGAATGCGACTATTGCCTGTCGGGCAAGACGAACCTCTGCCAGAAAATCCGGGCGACCCAGGGCCGCGGCCTGATGCCCGACGGCACCAGCCGCTTTTCGTTTCAGGGCAAGCCCGTCTATCACTATATGGGGTGTTCTACCTTTGCCAATTACACGGTCCTGCCGGAAATCGCGTTGGCCAAGATCCGCCCGGATGCCCCGTTCGACAAGGTCTGCTATATCGGCTGCGGGGTGACGACGGGGATTGGGGCGGTGATCTGGACGGCCAAGGTCGAACCGGGGGCGACCGTGGTTGTGTTCGGTTTGGGCGGGATCGGTCTCAATGTCGTGCAAGGGGCCCGGATGGTTGGTGCCTCCATGATCGTCGGCGTCGATCTCAATCCGGGGCGCGAGGCTTTGGCGCGGAAATTCGGCATGACCCATTTCGTCAATCCGTCCGAGATCGGCGGCGATCTTGTCGCGCATTTGGTGGAATTGACCAAGGGCGGGGCGGATTACAGTTTTGAATGCGTGGGCCATACCGGTCTGATGCGCCAAGCCCTCGAATGCTGTCACAAGGGCTGGGGCGTTTCCACCATCATCGGGGTGGCAGGTGCCGGTCAGGAAATTTCGACCCGACCGTTCCAATTGGTGACGGGGCGGGTCTGGCAGGGTTCCGCCTTCGGGGGCGCGCGCGGTCGCACCGACGTGCCGAAAATCGTCGATTGGTATATGGACGGCAAGATCAATATCGACGATCTCATCACCCACGAACTGCCGCTCGATCAGATCAATCACGGTTTCGATCTGATGGCGCGCGGTGAATCGATCCGGGCAATCGTGAAATATTGACCGTCGTTGGTCTATTCGACCACGGCATAGCATGGGAAGGACGTGATCGGCATCCGTTTGAGGCTGAGGCGGGGAAGGGTCATGATTTCCTTCACCGCACGGCTTTCACCGGGAAAGCCCGGATGGGCGGTTTGGTCGAACCCGATCACCGCCCCTTTCGGCATCAGGGGCAGGATGCGTTCCAACACATGGCGTGTGGGCTCGTATAGGTCGAGATCCAGATAGGCGAACGCGATCACGGTTTCCGGGTGGGCGTCGAGATAGGCGTCGAGGGTTTTAGTCACGTCCCCTTCGACCAATTCGAACTTCTTGATATGGCTGATCGGGGCCAGGGCCTCATGGGCCGTGAGCAGGCTTTCGAGAAAACTGCGGTAATCGGCCGTGACGCCATAGGCCCCGACCTTGATGAAATCGGCCTGGCCATCTTCGGGGGCGACGGCGGGAAACCCGTCGAACGTGTCGAACCCGATCAGGCGACGGCTCAAGTTATAAGGCTCGTAAATCCCGCGCAACTGGGTGAGCAAGGCCATATTCTGGCCCCAGCGCACGCCGAATTCCATCATCACCCCATGGACTTCGATGATCTTGCGATAGAGTTCGGTGATGAACAGAACCCGCGCCAGATGTTTGCGCGGCATGAACAGGCCGAGATTATCCAGTAATTCGCCGCGCACGACCCGCCCCGACAACAGCATCTCGGTGATTTGGGTGTGCAAGGCCGCCTCGGTCGCGGTGCCGAGACTGGCCCCGATGAAGGTCTGATCAGTCATCATGAGGTTCCTAAGAGAGAGGGAGTTCGGCGCAAGACCTCGGCGGCGAGAAGCCGTTCGGCGATGGCGTGGCAGTCGGCAAAATCGGCCCCGATCCGCTCTGCCACCGCCAGGAGGTCTTCGCTGCCGTCGCAATAGGCCAGAAGGTTCATCATCGTGCGGACATGGGCACCGCTTTCTTTGGTGCTGAGCGTCGGATAAAGACCGCGCTTACCCAATTGCGGCTCGCACGGCATGGCGGCCCGATAAGTCTCGTTCTGTTCAAGGATCAGAAGGCAGGCTTTCAGGATATCGACCGACCCTTGCAGTCCCGCCTCGCTGATCACAGAAAGATCGTCGAGGGACGTGTGATATTCGCGATAGGTCCCATATTTCGATCGCATGATCGAGGCCACGGGCAAATCGATGCCCGGACTGCAATATTGCCGCTCGTCGCTGCCGCGATCGAGAAAGGAATAGGCGTCCCAGGTGCCGACCTTGGTCTTCAGGACGTGGCGCGCCACCCGGTCGGCGAGACTATTGTCCCGTCTTGACGGCAGAAACGAATAGGTCCGGCTATCCCCGACGCAGGTCACGACATAGCCTGCGATGACCGACCGGCGCAGATGGTCCGCATGGTGTGCGAGATAGACGATCGCCCCGATGGTTTCCGGCAGGAACAACAACCGATAGGTATGGCGGCGGTCGGGCAACCCCATCAGCCATTGGCCGAGGGCGGCGGTCACGACCGGCCCTGAAACCTCGTTATTGGCCATGGATGGGTGGCAAATATAGGTCGATAGCAAGACTTCGCTCGTCTCGCGACCGGGCAGGATCAATTCGCCATAGTTGAGGACGCCCGGCCCGAGGCTGCTGTCGATCACCACATGATAGCGCCCGTCGGGCAGGGACCGGCGCACCCGATCGGCAAGGCAAAAGCCCCAGCGCCGCTGGTAATAAGACGTGACATAGGGAATGGCGTCCGGTTGATCGGGCAGGGAATGGAGATAGGGGTCGAGTTCTGCCCGATTGAGCCACAAATCGACCGGTTCGGCATAACCCATGACATGCAGGTTATGGGCCCGAAAATCCACGACCCGCCGCCCGCTTTCGTCCGCGATATAGGCATCCCGGATCGCCCATTCGTCGGGCACGGTCCAATCGAAGGCGCGTGTGCCGCTCGGCACGCTATGGATCGTGAGATCGGGCAGGAGGGATTTCAGAAAATCCAAGCTCGTGCGCACGCCGGGTCCGGTCAGGCTGCGGCAGATCGGAAACAATGTCTCCGCCCAGTCGAAAAGCCGGGTCATGGCGTTTCCCCATCGGCACCTTCGATCAATTCAACGATCATGCCGAGCGGCGAGAGCAGGAACATCACCCGATGGCCGCAAAAGGCTATGGCGGGGCGCGGCGGCCCCAAGGGCACGGCTCCGCCTGCGCGCAAGGCGGCGAAGGCCGTGTCGAGATCGGGCACGCGATAGGCCAAATGATTGAGGATATTGCGTTTACTGGCCAAAACCGGGCTTACCGGGTCGTCGGTTCCACCTGGTGCGACCAATTCATAGCAGAGCCCCGCAGGGTCGTGCCCGAATTGCACCCGGACCTTGAGGCCGGGATCGTCGATCTCGGGGCCCCAGGCATCGACGCCCAGCGCGCCAAGATGGGCGCGGCCCTGGGCAAGCGACGGGGTGAAGATCCCGACATGGTGGAATCTCATGAGAGGGCCCCCTCACGGATCAAGGCGGTCGGATCGCGCGCCAGAAGGTCGGTTGCCGCCCGCACGAAATCCACCGCCCGGACCGCCCGCATGCCGACCCGTCCAAGGCCGACATTGCGCAGCAACCCCGCGTCGGCCATGAATTTTTCCAGGCGGCGGAGATCGGTGGTCGTTTGCCGCGTCAGATCCCGCACGAGATAGCGGGTGCGCACGGTCAGAGGCCGCCCCCGATCGAGGATGATACTATCGAAATATTTTTCAGAGCGATAATCGACGCCATGGGCCTGTTCGACATAATGGACCAGGGTGATCCGGTCGAACCCGCAGCCGGCGCAGAGGATCAGGGCATTGTCGCGCACGGCGCGATCGAACGCACTGCCCGGCCCGAAACAATCGCCGGTGACGGCCTCGGCATAGAGGGCGGCCTTGGCCCCCGATGCTGCGACGCTGAAAATCGGCTCATACGAGCGTAAGATGCCGGGACGGCGGCGGAAATAATCGGACAGGGCGCCCACGGCACTGGGGGTTGTGACGGGATCGAAGATCTCGCCCTTGGTCGCACTATAGGTGAAGGTCGGCATGACGATCGTGCCGTGCGGCCCCAGAAAATCCCGGATCGTGTCGAAGAAGAGCGCGAACCGGGCCTCGGGCGGCATGGGCGGAAATTGTGCGGTGATGAGGGCGTCGGCATGCAGGAACAGGGTGTCGCCCGCCTGCAATCCGCAGGCGGCAAGGGCGGTGCCGAGGGCATCGGGGCCGATCGCTGTGGGCGGCATCTCAGGTACGGGCGGCGGCGACAAGGGTCAGCACGGCGCGCTCGATCTCGGCCAAGGATTTCAGATCCGCCATCTGATCCAGGGAAAACCGCACGCCGTAAACCTCTTCCACCAGCATCAGGAAATTGAAATGACCGAGAGAATCCCATTGGGCAAAGGATCCAACCCGTAAGTCCGGCGCATCGCGATCGAACGCACTATCGGGAAAGCATTCTTGCAAGGTTGCACTAAGCGGCGGGGTCAACATGGCGATAGACGTCCAGATGGGGGATGGAAAGGGTGGCAAGTGCGGCCCGATAGAGCGTGCCGCCGGGGGCGGCTGGATGGCCGGTGACGCCCGGATCATCGGGGGCGATCGCGGTGAAGCCGTGGGTCGCGAGAAAGTCGGCCGCGACTTGATTGCGACCGCTATCGATGAATTCGGCGATCAGGGTCCGAAACCCTTGTGTGCGCAGCATCCGCACGGTTTCGGCCAACATCCAGGCTTCCAAATGGCGGCCCAGCACCCGGCAACTCAGCAAGAAACTATCGAGGAACGCGATCTCATGGTCGTGGGTCGGTCGGGCGATGACCAGGCCGACGAGACCGTGATCGCCGAACCGATCGGACAGGCCGACCAAAAACGCCGCCCCGCGCGGGCATTCGGCCAAGGTGGTCAAGGCCCCGGCATCGTGGCGGATCGTGCGGAGCGTGAATTGATTGGTCTTGGCACAAAGTTGGGCGGCCCGCGCAAGGGTGCCGGGACCGATCGGATGGATCGTGGGCATCAGCCGGGCGGCGATGAGAAAGGCGGCGGCATCGGGGGCCTGTTGGCGGGCGGCCTGAAAGGCGGCGACATGGCGATACTGATCGGTCTTGTGCCGGTCCTCGTCGGTAACGGTGAAGGCTGCGAGATCGTCCAACCCCCGCAGCAGATCGGGCCAGGTCGCCACATCGTCGGGCAGGTCCGGGGTCAGCACGGCGGGGCATTCGGCCTGCATCCGGGCCCGTTCCATCGGATTATCGTCCCAAAACACGACACTATCGAGGCCGAGGCCCAAATGATCGGCCAATTGCGGCAGTGTTGCGGTCTTGGCGTCCCAGGACAGGGCGGCGGCGCTGATCCGGTCCCGGCGCAGGACCATGGCCGGATGCCGGTCGAACACGGCCCACACATCCTCGGGATTGTTCTTGCTGGCGAGACACAGGATAACGCCCTGGGCCGCAAGATCGGCGACCGCGTGTTGAAACGCGACGAACATCGCCCCCGGCCCGTCCTGACCCAAGGCCAACCCATCGAGCCCGACCTCGCCCACGACCCCGCCCCACAGGGTATTGTCGCAATCGAGGACCAAGACCTTGCGCGCCGCCCGCTTTGTGCGGTCCAACACGGCACCGACGGCACCGGCCACCCGGTCGAGCCCGACCCGCGACAGGCGACAGCGCGCCCCGTACCAATTGCGCTGATCGAAACAGGCGGCCATGCCGATTTCGGCAAAGATCGGGTCGAGATCGACCAAGATCAGGCCCGGATGGGCGGCGGTCCGGGCATAAAGCGCCTGATCCAGGCACTGGGCCAGCCGCCGCCAGGGGGTTTTTTCGCGGGCATTGCGCACGGGACTGTCGTGCCGCCAACTGGTCCAGGCGACGAGGGTCGGGGCGGTGGTATCGGCCAGCCGCCGGTCGAGCGGACCCAGCATATCCCCGATAAACCCGTCCGGGTCGGCGGCAAGCGCGTCCGGGGTGACGAGATCGGCCAGAAACAGGATAAAGGCCAATGGGTCCGATCCGCCCGATGTCAAGGCATCCGGCCAATCGCCATAGGCCCCGAACGCCAACCGATACCGCGCCGCAAGTCCGGCCCAGGCCCGATTGCCGGGCAGCAGGAACGATGTCGATGTCATGCGCAGAAGATCGCCGACAGCCATGAAAACACGCTCGCAAAGCCGGTTGCCGAAACCCCGCCCGAAACGGGGCTGCGGAATAGAATGATATTTAGAGAAAATTTATCAATAAATTGTTAGGGCATCGCGGCATCAGGCCCGATCTGTGCGGGGGATTTTCCAGCACCCATGGCTTATCGCAGGGCGTGCATAATCCCTGTGTGCAATGGGATCTGTCGGATCCTTGACGGGGATTGAAACGCGATATTTTGACTAATGACGTTGATCATTATCTTAATTCTGGCTTAAATTATCCATGTCGGAACAATCAGTCATGCAAAAAAATCAAGGTCAGCATGTTTTTTTTGATCTTGTAAGTAAATATTACATGAGTAGTTTTTACTGAGTATTTTGTATAAAATATTTCTTCTTTATTTAATGCTAATAATGATTGTGTTAAAATGCTTTTTTTATTGTATTGTGAACAATACTGGAGATTTTTAAATGAATAAAAATATCCTTAAATTAAAATATTTGTTTTTGATAAATTCTATATGCTTTTTAGGTGTTGGTGTAGATCATTTAATGGATAACGATTACAAGCGTTCATTTCTTCCGTTATTTTTATTGATTAATAATTTATACTATTTTATATCTGAGATCAGAAACAAATAAGTGATTTTTTTATTTTGTCTAGTGATTTTGTCCTGACCGATCTTTTCCATCCTGAAGCTTTGGATGCCCAGTGCGATCTGAAATGGGGGCGGCCGATTGCGGTCTTGCCGCCGTCCTGGCGGGTTTTGACGGGGTTTTTTACGGTTTTGGCGGTTGCCGTGATCGTCTTCCTGTCAACCGCGACCTTCGCGCGCAAGGAAAGCGTTCCGGGGATTTTACGCCTGTCCAAGGGGGAATTGCGGGTTGTGCCTGCCCGTGCCGGTGTGGTACGGGATCTTTACGTCGCGGAAGGGCACGCAGTGGCGGCGGGGGCACCGCTGGCCTTGATTTCAACCGAACAACAATTGAGCGAAGGCGGCGGTTCCTACGATGCCCGCGTGTTGCAGGCCATCGACCGCGAACAGGATATGCTGGAAAAACGCCTGGCCGCCTTGGATCAATCGGCCCCGCTCGAAGAAAAATCCCTGGTTGAACGGTTGAACGGCTATCAAAAGACCCTGGTCGAAATGCAGCGCCAGATCCCGAGGCGCGAAGAACGCGCCGCGATTGCCAAGCAGGCTTCGGATATCGGGCAGGATCTGTCGCCAAGGGGGTGATGACGGGCGATCAGGCGCGCCAGCGGCGCACGGATTACCTGACCCAGGATCAATCGGTGAACGATCTCAAGGTCCAGATCGCGAGAGATTGAAGGCCAGATCGCGGAAACCAAGGCGTCGCTGGCCAAACTGCCGTCCGATACCGCGCAGAGCCGGGCCGGCATCTTGCAGGAAATCGTCACGTTGGAGGAAAAACGCGCCAATACCAGGGCGCAGAACGGGTTTGTTCTGACGGCGGGGTCCGGCGGCATCGTCGCCACGATGCAGGCCGCCTTGGGCCAACCGGCCGATCCCGCAAAGCCCCTGATGACGATCGTTCCGCCCGATAGTTTGCTTCAGGCCGAACTCTATGTCCCGTCGCGGGCGATCGGCTTCATTCAACCCGGCACCAAGGTTCGTCTATTGTATGATGCGTTTGCCTACCAACGTTTCGGCCCCGGTGCCGGGACGATCGCCGAAAATATCGCCTTGTTCGACGATCAGATCGATATGGCGCGGGTACGGGCGTGCGCCGTTGCATCGGCCATCGATGCGGAAATCATGGCGTTTCCTATGCAGTATAACAGTTTGGTCGGGGATATGGGGACGACCCTATCCAGCGGTCAGAAGCAGCGCGTCCTGATCGCCCGCGCCCTTTATCGCGAACCCAAGATCCTGGTGATGGACGAGGGGACAGCCCATCTCGACCCGGCCAAGGAGGCCGAGATCAATCGGATGCTGAAAACCCTTGGCATTACCCGCATCGTTGTGGCGCATGGTCAGGCCATGATGCGTGCCGCCGATCGCTTGTTGGAACTGCGTGGTGGGGTTCTCCGTCCGATCAATCTCGCTGAACCCACGCTCGTGATGCACCGTGACCATGGGACGGATGACGTGCCACACAAACATAGCCATCCATAGAGACTCTTGGACGGGCGAGGAAACGGCGGTAGGTGGTCTTGGCACCCCAGAGCCAGTCGGCCTGCAACCAGATATAGTGATCGGGTCGGATACCATCCTGGTAGCGCCCGGCCTGATCGAATGGACCTGGAACCGTTGGTGAGTGCGCGGGGGGATTAGCTGCAAGTTTCTTGTTATAAGAGAGAAAATATCTATTTTATTGAATTTAAGATTGATTTTTTTCTTGAACATGCTTAAATAAACTGCTATGCTATCAAAGCATTCTAAGAACGATTATGTCTGCAAGGGATGCGATGGATCTTGCCCCGATGGGGGTGTCACTCAATGAGATCGATGCGGTTTCGGGTGGCGAAGACGCTGGGCTTTCACCTCAGTGTGTGGGTAACGGCCAAGCATCGATTTGTACTTGCCCAGCAGGTACAAATACGATCGTTTCTACTGGTGTAGGTGGTGTTGTCATCGTATGTGTAATTGTAAAGAACCCCTCATAAGATCTTATTTATAAATATTGTATTCCTATAATGTCTTAAAGTTATAGGAGTACAATTGAAGGAAAAAGAAAATGAAAAAAATTTGCTCAGTTTTATTTTTGGGAATCTTTATAGTGATTTGTTCTGGATGTAGCGATAAAAATGATGCCTCTAAAATACTGAATGAATATAAAGAAAAGATAAAACAATGTAATGAAAAATTGCAAAAAAAAGATGGTATATATTTTTTTGAAGATACAGTGTGTTTTAATGGTCAGATAAGTAAGAAGTCTGTAGCGTATCTTTTTGCTTTAAACTGGGATAAAATATCATATTTTGTTGTTGATAGTGGAGGGGGAGAAGTAGAAGCAGCTCTTGATGTCGCTGATACCATTTTAAAAAATAAAATAGCAATAATTATCAATGGGTCTTGTTTATCTTCTTGTGCAAATTATTGGTTCACGTCTGCGTATTGGAAGATCGTACCGGATGGTTCCCTTGTCGGGTGGCATGGCGGTCCGGGTGGCCGATTGGCATCGACGGAAACAGATGAAAAGATATTATCTTACTTAGATAACACAAAAGCACGCAGCGATGCATTTTTTAAGAAAATCAATGTCGATATCAAATTGATATCAGAAAGACCTGAGTGGGTTGGTGAGAATGGTTCTAATGAACTAAGATTTTGGTCGTATAAACAGGTAGATATAGAAAAATTCGGTGTTAATAATATTATATATATGTGGTTTCCATCTGATAATTATAAATTTTGACTAAATATAGGACGTGAATAATGTCTGTGATCGATACAATGAAGAGTCCCGCCTTAATTACGGCTCTTATGTATTAATTCTCTCATGACGAGATTGATGCGGTCTCTGGTGGTGCTGATATTGATGGTGTAAATGATGTTCTCACTTGTGTTGCGCTCATTGGCGGCGGTCTTTTAGCTGTTGCTGCTTTGCCAGAATTGACTGTAGCTGTGGGAATTGGTGTATTTTGCGCTGGTTTTGCTGGTGAAGGGTTTATCGCTGTTGGTCTTTATGAGATCTTCGCGTCGTAATTAACCATTAATGTTTTCGGCGATAGGGAGATTTTCATTCTCTATCGCCTTTTTGATAGGGTTGGCATAAAAATGGTAAAAGCAGAGAAAAACGCTCTCTTGAGTAAAGTTTTTATAATTTTTTTATATTTTATAAGTATATTCTTGAATTTTATTGATATTAATCTATTTATTATTAAATTTATAACATTGAACCAATTCATATGTATTTTTTCAGGTTCGCTAGTTTTGTTTGGTTATTTTTATGGCCGTCATAAAAATAGTAATTTTTTATGGAAAGCTATAATTTGTTTTATAATTTGGTCAATATCATATTTTTTATTTGATTTGAATATTTATACCGCACTTTTTTTATCTATTCCATTGGTTTTTTCGAGCATGTTTCTTGTTTTTTCAGCTATTACTTTTTCCGTTCGTTATAATTCAAATTTAATGTCTGGAAAATTGGAAAAATATAGTTCGTGGCTTAACTGATTTATATCAGTCAGTATCATGATTTATTACTAAATCATATTGGTGCATCTTGGACATAAAATTGAGTGTGATCGTAAGATTTCCTTCTCATTCGTTAAATATGCAATTTTTGTCAGTAATACATTAAAATTTAAACTTAAAAACTGCTTTTTTATTAAGTAGATAATTAATTATAAGAAAGGCAATTGATAAAGATAGTTTTATTCATGGTCACCTTGATATAATAATGTCTATTAATAAAATTTTAAATATTTTCTGTTATTCTCGATGCATCATTTTTTATATAGGTGACGCTACCGGAAATGAATATCGTTAGAATTTTCACGGAAGGCTGAGAGTAATGGAACAAGTAACCCGTACAGATACCCATATCACAATAAGCCGACCTGCGCTTCGTACGATAATAATTGGATTTTTTGTGGGCTACACGCTCGGGATTGCGATTATTTTTCTAGGCACACTCTATCTTGTCCAGAATGGCTATATTCAGGTTGGTGCTGCGGCCCCGCATGAGCGGGGCATCGGTCACGATTAACCAATCGATCGGCATCGGATCGTTCGTTTCTATCATTGGGTTGACTCAACCATGCTCTCGACCGCCGATTTGCTGAACTTTACCGCGCGGCCGCGCATTCCCGTGATCCGACAGAGCGAGGCGGCGGAATGCGGGCTGGCCTGTGTTGCCATGGTGGCGGCGTTTCACGGTTGCGAGGCCGACCTCAACAGCCTGTGCGCGCGGTTTCAGAGCTCGATGAAGGGGACGCGTTTGCGCGGGTTAAAAATCGCGTCTGATACGAGATTCAGAACCTGATCCGTTTTTTGATCCGAGACAACCAAAACCGTATCATCCGTCATCAATACGCCCGATCAGGCGGCATGAAGATAATTTTTTGACGAAAAATAAGAAAAATACACACTAAAAAATATATATTTGATCGCAGCAAAATCAGGATATTACCCCACTATCACGAAATCGTGATGAATATGAGGGGGGGGTACAATCTTGACGGGCAGCACGTACACCGCTAGAAACGCACCCCGTCGTAAATATTTTAGTATGTAACCCGCCCCCGATCATGACCAGCCCCCTATTCCGCGAAGCCGCCGTGAAGCGGCAGATCGAGACCAATCTCGGCGAGGCGATGCCGGGTTCGTCCCTGACGACATGGGGGTTTACCGCGTTTTTGGTTGGCATCCTGGCGACGGTCGTGATCTTTCTGTGTTCGGTCAATTACGCCCGCAAGGAGGCCGTGACCGGCATCATTTCCCCGTCCCAGGGTGTCGTGCGCATCATCGCGGCACGCACCGGCATCATCACCGGGGTGCATGTGGCCGAGGGGGACGTGGTGGCGGCGGGGGATATCCTGATGACCGTCACGGGCGAAGAAACGGCGGCGGGCGGCATCGGCAGCGATACGATCACGTTAAAGGCGCTTGCCGATCAAAAGAGTGTGCTGGACCGTCAGATTGCGGCGCTCGCCGCCCAGACCCAGGCGGATCGGACCAAGCTTCAGGCCCAGATCGCCCTGGCCGAGGCGGAAATCACCCATCTGGATCAACAGCGCGTGTTTCAGACCGGGCGCGCGAAAGCGTCGCAAGAGATGGTCGATCGCCTGGGCCCGTTCAAGGACAAGGGCGTCGTCTCCGGGTTCGAGTATCAAAACCGTCAGCAGCAGGCGATGGTCGATGCGCAAAATCTGGCGCAATTGGATCAACAGATCACGGCGAAGAAGGGCGATCTGGCGGTGGCGAAACTGAGCCTGGCGCGCCTGCCGATCGACGAGGCGGATCGGCGGTCGTTGCTGCAACGCAGTTTGGCCGACACGGAAACCCGGATGGCCGAAGTGATGGGCCATCGCCAATATGAAATCCGCGCGCCGATCGCCGGGCGGGTGACGGCGGTTCAGGCGGTGCTGGGCCGCACGGCCGACCCGCGCATCACCCAAATGGCCCTGGTCCCGGAAAACAGCGTGTTTCAGGCCGACCTGTTCGTCACACCCCGCGCCATCGGCTTCGTTCAAGAAGGCCAGCGGGTGCGCATTCATTACGATGCGTTTCCCTATCAGCAATTCGGCACCTATTGGGGCACGGTGCGCCATGTCGCCACCACCCTCTTGACCCAAAACGATGTGCAGCAACCCGTGACCCTGCACGACCCCGCCTATCGCGTGACGGTGAGCCTGGACCAACAAACCGTGACCGCGTTCGGGCGTCCCGTCGGCCTGCAACCGGATATGACGATCGGGTCGGATATCATCCTGGCGGAACGCAGCCTCATTGAATGGATCCTGGAACCCTTGCTGAGTGCGCGGGGGGATTTGTTGTGAGGTTCTTGTTAGAGAGGAAAAATACCAATTTTATTGAATTTATGATTGAAATTATCTCTTGATTATGGTATAATAACCAGCCACATTTACGTGGCTATGCAATGAAGGAAGTAAAATAATGTCTGTTGTGAATGCGATGGAGCTTGCGCCGATGCGTGAATTATCCTTAGATGAGATTGATGCAGTCTCGGGTGGTGATAATAAAGTTGCTGCTTTTTATGGCGAGGTTGCTGTCGGGTTTATTGTTGGAGGTGCCATTGCTCTTGGAGCAGCGCCTATTGCAGTTGGTGCTGGTCTTTATATTGCAGGTTTTGGTCTCTCATCCTTAGGTGTTGCATCGGGTGCTTTTGGTGCTGGGTTGTTTAAGCTTGCGTTGGATGAGATTAATATAAACTAATCTTATCTTTTTTATAATGTGACACAACACCTTAGGGTGTTGTGTCATAACAAGAGGAAAAAGTAGAATGACTCTTTTGAAAACTGAAACCAACGATTATGTATATTCGCCATTCTATCATTTGTCAGATAAGAAATCTGGAAAAATATTTTGCTTTTCAATAAAAAATAATAATTTAAAATTTTTTTTTGAATATCATTTTAAGTCTTCTTGTATTATCTTATTTTTATCAGTAATTGCTTTTTTTATGCAAATATACCAAGTTTTACCGAGTATTTTTTCAATAACCTTTTTTACTATTTTTTTATTTTTATTGTCATTGATTGCAATTTATATTAATATGAGTGGTGGTGTTGTTTATCTTGCGAAAAGTGAATTAAAAAAAATGGAAACACAGCCAATTGGTCAATATATTTTTCCAATTGTTGGTTTTTTTTGCTTGTTTTTTCTACATGCTATACCTCTGTTTCAATTTAATTTATCTGATAGAGCATATTATTTTGGTGTTTATTTTTTAATTTTCTGCTTGGTTTTTCTTGCGTTTTTTTTATTTTTGTTCATAAATAATATAACAAAAAAGTAAAGAGGATGGTTTAAATGTTCATGAAATATGCAAGAAATATTCTACCCATATCTCTGCCAGGGTTTTTTGTTTCATTTCCAATAATATTTTTTGCCTTTCCACAAGAAAGTTTGCTGAATGTTTTTTTATTTAGCTTTTTTGGTTTTTCTTTTTCTGTAGTCTTCCTCTATCTTTCACATCGATTTTTATATAAAGGGCGCTACTTGCAGTAAATATGGATAGAATTTTCAAGAAAGGTCAAAATCAATGGACCAAGTGACGGTTACTGATACCCATATCACAATCAGCCGACCTGCGCTTCGTACGATAATAATTGGATTTTTTGTGGGCTACACGCTCGGGATTGCGATTATTTTTCTAGGCACACTCTATCTTGTCCAGAATGGCTATATTCAGGTTGGTGCTGCGGCCCCGCATGAGCGGGGCATCGGTCACGATTAACCAATCGATCGGCATCGGATCGTTCGTTTCTATCATTGGGTTGACTCAACCATGCTCTCGACCGCCGATTTGCTGAACTTTACCGCGCGGCCGCGCATTCCCGTGATCCGACAGAGCGAGGCGGCGGAATGCGGGTTGGCCTGTCTTGCCATGGTGGCGGCGTTTCACGGTTACGAGGCCGATCTCAACAGCCTGCGCGCGCGGTTTCAGATCTCGATGAAGGGGACGAGTTTGCGCGGGTTGATTGCGATCGCCGGGCAATTGGGCCTGTCGTCGCGGGCCTTGCGCCTGGAACCGGATCATCTGGCGCAATTGCGCCTGCCCGCGATCGTGCATTGGGACATGAGCCATTTCGTCGTATTGGTCGCGGTTCGGCGCGGGCGGGTGGTGATTCACGATCCGGCCCTGGGGCGGGTCCAATACACGATGGACGAATTGTCCGATCGGATGACCGGCGTCGCCCTGGAATTGACCCCGACCGCCGCGTTCGAGCGCAAACGCACCGTCACCCCCTTGCGCCTTTCCCCCCTGATCGGGCGCATTACCGGGTTTCGGCGCAGTCTGGTGCAGGCGATCATCCTGTCGGCGCTGCTGCAACTCTGTGCGCTGGGGGCACCGTTCTATCTTCAGGTGGCGGTGGATGATGCGGTGGTCAAGGGCGATGGCGGGTTGTTGACGGCGCTGGCGCTTGGGTTCGGGTTATTGATGGCGATCAATGTCGCGACCACGACGCTGCGCAGTTTGGTCTTGGTTCATCTCGGCAATATCCTGTCGTTTCAGATGGTGGTCCGTCTGTTCCATCATCTGGTGCGCCTGCCGCTGCCTTATTTCGAGCGGCGGCATATCGGCGATCTCATCTCACGGTTCAGCTCGACCCAACCGATCCGCGATTTGTTGAGCGACGGGATCGCCGCCACCCTGGTCGATGGGGTGATGGCGATCGCCACGCTGGCCCTGATCTTGGTGTATAGCGTCACCTTGGCCCTCATCGCGGTGGCGGCGATCGGGCTTTATGCGGCCCTGCGCTTTGCCACGTTCCCGGTTTTGCGCGAACGCAATGCGGTGCAGATTCAGGCCAAGGCAAAGCAGGATTCCAGCTTCATCGAAACGATCCGCGCGATCCAAAGCATCAAGCTGTTCGGACGCGAGGCGGAACGGGAAAGCGTGTGGCAAAACCGCTATGCCGGTGCGGTCAATGCCGGGGCGCGGCTCGCCCGGTTGCAGACCCTGTTCAAAACCCTGAACGATTTGATTTTCGGGGTGGAAAATATCGCCTCGATCTATATCGGGGCGCGGCTTGCCTTGGATGGCACGATCAGTATCGGCATGCTTTATGCCTATCTGTCGTATAAGGGGCAATTCTTGGATAAGGTCGGGCGGTTGGTCGATCGGGCGCTCGATCTGCGCATGTTGGATCTGCATCTCGATCGGTTGGCCGATATCGCCTTGGCCGAGCGCGAGGCCGGCTATGACCAACCGGCGACGCTGGATCATCCGCTGCGGGGGGCATTGGCCCTGCGCGGGGTCAGTTATCGCTATGCCGATACGGAACCGTTCGTGCTGGACGGGGTCGATCTCACGGTCGAACCGGGCAGTTTCGTTGCCATCACCGGCCCGTCGGGCGGCGGCAAGACGACCTTGTTGAAGGTCATGCTGGGCTTGTTTCAGCCGACGGCGGGGGATGTCTTGCTGGACGGGTATCCGCTTTCGGCCCATGGGATGCAGGCGGTCCGGTCCCAAATCGGGGTCGTGATGCAGGATGATCAACTGCTCAGCGGATCGATCGGCGATAATATCGCGTTTTTCGACGTTAAACCCGACATGGCCTGGGTTCAGACCTGCGCCGGGTTTGCCGCCTTGCATGACGACATCATGCGCATGCCCATGGGGTACAATACCCTGATCGGGGATATGGGAACCACCTTGTCCGGGGGGCAGCGCCAGCGCCTGCTGTTGGCCCGCGCGCTCTATCGTCGCCCGCGCATCCTCGTTTTGGATGAGGGGACGTCCCATCTCGATCCGGCCTTGGAAGCCGCGGTCAATGCCGCCCTGTCGGCGCTCAACATCACCCGCATCATCGTGGCGCACCGGCCGCAAACCGTGGCGGCGGCGGAAAAAATCTATTATTTTCATCAGGGAAAATTGATCCCGGTCCAACATCCGGGGGCGGTGGAAACCCCGCTTGCCCAGGCGGTCGGCTAACCCCCCATCCCGGCACATCAGCCCGCCGCGTTCGGTGTTTGCCTTGTGCCCGTGCTTCGGGGTATGGTGCCGGGATGATAGCGGGCCCGGCATGGACCGGGTCGATCGGTTTTTTTCGAGGAGCATGATGATGCGGGTTGCGCCGTTCGGTCGTCTTGTCGCGGTTCTGGCCCTGGTGGGCGGCGGGGTCGGCCTTAGCGGCTGTTCCCTCGTCAATGAATTCCTGCCCCCGACGGAACCTCAGGAATTTGTCGTCACCGGCTCCATCGCCGACAGTCCGACCCCGTTCCGCAATAGCGAGCCCGGCATCGAGAATATCCATGCCCAGCATATTTGCGCCAACGGCTTTGAAAAGCTGGGCGAAGATACGCAGCCGACGGATCAGGGCGAGATCAATCAGGTCCGCGTGCGGTGTGCGAAATTTATGGTGACGCCGGTGCCGTTGCCGATCCCGTTCCCCTAAGCCTTACGCGACGATCCCCATGTCTACGACGATGAGCGAGGTCGTCGGCCTCGCCGCCGGGTTCTGCACGACGGTCAGTTTCCTGCCCCAGGTGCTTAAATTGATCCGGGACCGGGATGCATCGTCCATCTCGCTTGGCATGTATGTGATTTTTACCGTCGGCGTGATCTTGTGGCTGATTTATGGGCTGATGTTGGAGAGCCCGTCGATCATCGCGGCCAATTGCGTCACGCTGTGCTTGGCTGCGATCATTCTGACCTTGAAAATCCGCCTGGGCTAAGGGGGGACGGGGCCGTCGATCCCGCCCCCCCTTAATGTCACTCAGAGTAGGGCACTGTTGGCCGCACTGATCACGGCCTTTACCCCCGCATTGGCGATATCCTCGTCCAACCCGACCCCGAACAGAATCTCCCCCGTGGCCGACCGGCATTCGAGGAAGGCGGCGGCCCGGCTTTCGGCCCCGCTGCCCAGCGCATGTTCGTGGTAATCCAAAACGTCGAGGGCGATGCCCGCCGCCTTCAACGCGGTAACGCAGGCGGAAATCGGCCCGTTGCCGCGCCCGCTCAGGATCTGTTCGCGGCCATCGATCAAGAGCCGCCCGGTGAAAATCCGTTCGTGACCGCCCCGCACCGCCTCGTCATGGGCATCGATCAGGACCACGCGCTGCGGCCCGTCCAGGTGATAGGCGGCGCAGAAATGATCCCAGATATCCTGGGCGGTTTGTTCCTTGCCGCTTTCATCGCTGATCGTCTGGACGACCCGGCTGAAGGCGATTTGCAGCCGCCGGGGCAGGTGCAGGCCGCGATCCTGTTCCAAGATCCAGGCGACACCCCCCTTGCCCGATTGACTATTCACCCGGATCACGGCTTCGTAACTGCACCCGAGATCGGCCGGATCGATCGGCAGGTACGGCACCTGCCACAGGGGATCGTTCTGACCCGCGCGCGCGGCGAAGCCCTTTTTGATCGCATCCTGGTGCGAGCCGGAAAAGGCGGTAAAGACCAGATCGCCCGCATAGGGATGGCGGGGCGGCACGGTCATTTGGTTGCAATGTTCGACCGTGCGCACGACGTCGCGCATGTTGGAATAATCGACGCCGGGATGAATGCCTTGGGTATAGAGATTGAGGGCAAGGGTGACGAGATCGACATTGCCCGTGCGCTCGCCATTGCCGAACAGGCACCCTTCGACCCGGTCGGCCCCGGCCATCACGGCAAGCTCGGCGGCGGCCACGGCGGTGCCCCGGTCATTATGGGGGTGGACGCTGATCACGACCCGGTCGCGGTTGGAAATATGACGACCGAACCATTCGACCTGATCGGCATAGACGTTCGGACCCGCCATTTCCACCGTGGCGGGCAGGTTGAAGATGATCGGCTTTTCCGCCGTCGGCTGCCACGCGGCTTTGACCGCCTCGCAAATCTCCAGGGCGAAATCCATCTCCGTGCCGGTGAAGACTTCCGGGGAATATTCAAAACGCCAATCGGTTTCGGGATGCGCCTCGGTCAGGTGTTTGATGGTGCGGGTCGCCTCGACGGCGAGGGCGATGGTGGCTGCCTTGTCGTTGTTGAACACGACCTCGCGAAACACCGGGGCGGTGGCGTTATAGAGATGGACGATCGCGCGGGGGGCCCCGATCAGGGACTCGATCGTCCGTTCGATGAGCGGGGTGCGCGCCGGGGTCAGGACTTGGATCCACACGTCATGGGGGATTTTATCGCCCTCGATCAGGGACCGGACAAAGGCGAAATCCGTATCCGAGGCGGAAGGGAACGACACCTCGATTTCCTTATAGCCGAGCCGGACCAGCAAATCGTAAAACCGCTGCTTGCGTTCCACATCCATGGGTTCGATGAGGGATTGGTTGCCGTCGCGTAGGTCGGTGGACAACCACCGGGGCGCTTTGGCGATGGTGCGGCCGGGCCATTGCCGGTCGGGCAGGGGGATGGGGGTGAAGGCCTGATATTTGGTCGCGGGATGGGTCAGCATGATGAACCCCAAAGGCAAAAAACGATGAATTGCGATGAATGACGGCACCTTACGACCGACCCGACCCGTCAGGCGTGTCGGTCGCCCCTAAGTCGGCGGGTCCGCGCGATCCGGTGAAAGAGGGGGCGTATAAGGGCCGCCGCACGATAAAGAATGTGGGGAAAATGCATGATGAAACCGCAAAAAAACGCTTCAGACTGAACGGCAACGCCGAAACCCGGTCCTCGTCAGGAGGCCGGGCACAAAAGTCGAAGGAGCGCGCGGGTCAGGGTTTTCATCATGAAAACAGCATACACAGATCCACGGGGATCCTGTCAAGCGAGCCGAAAGCCAGCCAGATGTGCGCAAAATTCGATACAGATGATACTGATTGGGGTTTTTTACTGTTCATCAGTCAATAATCAAAAATATTACCCGTTAAAAACAGGTAACGGTGATCGGGCATCTTGGTTGCATCCGGCACGCGAGAGGGGGGCATGAAACAATGTGCGGTCCGCAGGGCGGGCGCATCATTCGGGTGGTGAAAACTTGACGATATAACGAAAATGTTCCTCACGGACCGGGACACCGTTGCGTGTTGCCGGTAAGAATTTCGTGTCTTTTATGAAATTCAAGGCCGGTTCGACGAAAGCGTCATCCCCTTCTACTGAAAGAAGAAAACAACCAGATGTCGAACCATCCGTTTCAATCGTACATTCTACGACAACACGCCCACCAAGTTTTGCCTCAAGTACTTGAGGAGGATAGACTATCTGTTTAGCTGGTCCTGGTCCAGGCGTTTGTGGCGGCAGGAGCGTCGGTTTCGGGTCGAGGGTGGGGGTACAGGCGGCCGTTGCCGCCAAAAGACAGAAGGCGGCCGCACGGCGTCTCATGATAATCCTCTTAAAATTGCGTCGATTACTTGGTTTGCAGACGTGCAGAGCGCAATTCCCGCCCGATCGGTCGACCGGGACATGGTTCCTGCACCGTGTTTTAAGGGATCGCCGGTTTGTTCGTATCGTTGTCGGCTGGAAATCTGACCTCGAAACGCTGACGATCAACCCGGACCGGGACGCCATTCTTGACGGCAGGCATGAATTTCGCATTTTTTGCAAAGTTTAGGCTTTGTTCGATGAAACGATCATTCCCCTCTACAGAGACAATAAAGCATTGAGAGGTCGACCCATCCGTTTCGATCCCGCAGTCGATCACGACACGCCCGTCATATTTGGCTTTATCGTAAGGGGGTGGCTTGGCCGTGTCTTGTCCGGCTATGTCCGGGCTCAGTACCGGTTTTTGCGAGGGCAGGGTCCCCGGTTTCGGATCGGCGGTCGGGCCGGTACAGGCGACCGTCGCAGCCAAAAGACAGAGGACGAGCGCACGGCGTTTCACGCGTATATCTCCCGACAAGGCACCTCGGCCATTGCCCCGATTGATCCGAGAAGCCGGAGTGTCAGAGCAGACGCGGGAATGCTATACCGCTATTTTTCCTGCCTGAACAGCCCCATTTTGCCTGTCGGACGCTTTGATCCCTGTCCAGCGGATGGGGATCAACGGCGATGACGGGGCCGCCGCCAATCTTTTAGCGGCGAAGATAAGCCCGACGAACCCCACCCATCCCCACACCCAATCCGCCCTCAAGGCGGGGGTAACGACAACTTGTTATCGGTTCGAGTCCGGTTTCTAGGAGTTGCAATCCGCCCTCAAGGCGGGGGTAACGACAACTTGGGCCATCATTGATTGGTTTACCATCAAGTTGCAATCCGCCCTCAAGGCGGGGGTAACGACAACGCCATCGAACACGCTCTTGCCTACCGGATGGTTGCAATCCGCCCTCAAGGCGGGGGTAACGACAACTTGGCATTCTGAACAAAAAAATCGGCGGTTTGTTGCAATCCGCCCTCAAGGCGGGGGTAACGACAACTTTGGTCCGATGGTGCCCGCAAGGTGGCGCGTTGCAATCCGCCCTCAAGGCGGGGGTAACGACAACATATCCTGGGGAAAGCCCATAAGCAAGCAATAAGTTAGCAGGGTTTTCAGCGAAAAAAAATTGGCATTTTTCGGGATTTTGGACGGCAAAAGGGACATTTTTTTTCACCGATTTAAGTGCCAAATGAATATTATAGTATTTTATGAACCGGTTGCGCGCACCGGCAAAGGGTGGGGCGGGGGTATGATAGCGCATTTTGTCCGATCCCGCATCCGCGATGGCGGTCATGTCAGGGGCATCCCGGCAAGAGCGGGGTTGTGGTCAGGCCCGGGGCCTCGCCGATGCGATACTGGACGAGGGCGTTTTGGCCGAACGCCTCCGCCAGGGCAAGGCCATCGCGTTCGCCGAGATCCAGGATCACTAGGCCCTCTTCCGGCGGCCAGTCGCCCGCGTCCGGGACGGCGGTTGCGGGCACGGCACGCAAGGATAGGGCCGTCACCCGATCCAGGAACGCCCGGTGCCGCCGGGCATTCTCGGCGGGATCAAGGCGGATACTGCCGGGATTGTGGGCGGTGATGAAACAGGCACAGCGGGCCCCCCCTTCCCGCAACCAAAGATCGAAGGCGGGGGCCGGGTCCCCGATGCGCAGATGGATGGATCGGCCCGGCAGATCGATCCGATAGGTCGTCGCCCGATAGGCAGCCAACAAGCTTGCCCGATCTGGCGACGCGGTCATCGGGTTGCCAACCAATGGGCGAGTGCCTCCGGCGTATCGAGATCGATCAACACCCCGTCATCGGCACACTCGACCGGGCGGATGTGATCGGCCGCGGCCCATAACAGATCCCGACCGCCCTGATCGCCCGTCACCTGCATCAGGGCCGGAAAATGCGACCGCCCCCACAGGATCGGATTGCCGCGCCGCCCGGCCCGCATCGGCACGACGATATCCCGTTCGTCCTGAAAGGCGGCCATCAGGGTGGCGAGATGGTCGGGTGTGACGCCGGGCATATCCGCCAAGAGGACGAGGGCACCGGCGCAGGGGGCCGGGATCGCGGCCAGCCCCGCCTTGAGCGAGGTCGACAGACCCTCGGCATAGTCTGGATTGTGCACGATCTGGACCGGGCGATCGCCGATCAGGGCGGATGCGGCCTCGGCCTCGTGGCCCAGGACCACGACGATCCGATCGATCCCGGCGGCCAGCACCGTATCGATGGTGCGTTCCAAGAGACTGACCCCATCCAGGGCGATCGTCATTTTGTTGCGGCCCATGCGGCTTGATCGTCCGGCGGCCAGGATCAGGGCGGCAATACGGCCTTGGGACTGATCGCCGCGCGCGCGGGGCCAGGGGCGGCTTGGAATTTCGGCCAGCAGCCCTCCCGCCCCAAGGGCGATGATGGTTTCGGCATCGACCGGCTGATCGGCCATGATCCGGGCCAGAACATGGTCGAGCCCGTTCAGTTTCGGCGACCGGGCGCAGCCGGGCAGGCCCAGGACCGGCAAGCCGGCGAGATCCCCCAACAACAGCAGATTGCCCGGATCGACCGGCATGCCGAACCGCAGGATCGTGCCCCCGGCGGCGATGAGACCGGCGGGCACGACATCGCGCCGATCAGTGATGGCGGAGGCCCCGGCGATCAGAATCAAGGCAGCCCCCGCCGCCCGTGCCGCAAGAATGGCATCGGCGATGGCGGCGGTTTCATGGGGGATATGGTTCTCAAAATCGATCGTCGCCCCATATTGGGCAAGGCGGGCCGATGTGACGGCGCGCATTTTATCGAGCAAGGCCGGACGGGTGGCCGGCAACGTCGTTTGGATCAAGGCAACCGCACGCGGGCGAAACGGGGCAACGCGCAGCACGGGGGCCGCCTCTTGCCCAGCGGCGAGGGCCGCTTCTTGCCAAGCGGCGAGGGCCGCTTGGTCGACGGCGAACGGGATGATCTTGATCGTGGCCACGATCTGGCCTTGGCTGACAAGGGCCCCGTCGGGCAGGGATGCGACGGTCAGGCCCTCGTCGATCCGATTGAGGCTGCGGATCGCCAGGGGATCGAGGCACAGCATCCCCGACTGGGTCGCCACAAGATTGACCCGCCCTGTGACGGCCGCCCCAGCCGCGAGCCCCGGCCCGATCAACGGGCGGGCGGCGGCGGATGCGGCCTCGTTTTCCGGGACGTCCCCATCTTCGAACCGGGCGGCGATGACCGTGGCGAGACCGGCCTGGGCCAGCAGGGCGAGATCGGCCGCCGTCAGAACATGGCCTTTTTTGAAATGATAGGACGGCCCGGACAGGCTATGGGCGAGATGGGCCCCAAGGGCCTGATCCAGTGGGGTCGGACCGAAAATCATGGGGCGGGCCGGGGCGATAACGGGCTCTGATGCAGGCAGGCGATCATCTGGGCCAAGATCGAAACGGCGATTTCCGCCGGACTGACGGCCCCGAGGTCAAGGCCGACCGGGCCGTTGATCCGGGCGCAATCCGGGGCGGAAAACCCTTGTGCCAGAAGACGATCGACCCGTCGCCCTTGATTTTTGCGCGATCCCAAGGCCCCGATATAGAAGGCGGGCGAACGCAGGGCCGCCGCCAGGGCCGGATCGTCGAGCTTCGGATCGTGGGTGAGGGCGACGATGGCGGTGCGCCGGTCTGGGGCAAGGGCGGCCAAGGCCGCGTCGGGCCAGTCGGTGACGAGGGCGACATCCTGAAACCGGGCGGCCCCGGCAAAATGCGTGCGCGGGTCGATGACCGTCACCTGATAGCCCACCGTCCGGGCCATGGGGGCGAGTGCTTGGGCGATATGAACGGCCCCGACCAGGATGAGGCGCAGGGGCGGATTCCAGACATCGATGAAGAAATCGTCCGACGCTTCGACGCCCGCCTCGCTCTCCCTATCGCCCCCAGTATCGCTGGGCAACGAAACCTTGCGGCTTTGATCGGCGGTCAAGGCCGCCGCAACCGCGTCCAAGAGATCGGCGCTGAGGCACAGGGGGCCGTCCGCCCCCGCGTCGGTGACGGTGGCCTGCACGCCATCTTTCAGGCGGGTGACACGGGCACCGGGTCTGGCGGCGGCCCGGCCCGCCATCAACCGGGTGAGCAGGCTGAGATCGGGGCCCAAGGCTTCGACGTAAATCTCGACCGTGCCGCCGCAGGCAAGGCCGACGGACCAGGCGGTCTCGTCGCTGACCCCAAAGGTCAGCAGGACGGGGCGACGGTGTTTGATGACGGCTTGTGCCGCCTCGATCACCGCCCCTTCGACGCATCCCCCCGACACGGACCCGACGAAATGCCCGGTCTCGGCGACGGCGAGTTTCGCCCCCACGGCGCGCGGGGCCGATCCCCAGGTTTTGACCACCGTGGCCAGTGCAACCCCAAGCCCGGCACCGTACCAGTCGAGGGCGTCTTTCAAGATGGCGGCACCGTCGCTCATGATCGGGATCCTTGATGAGGGGGAGCTGGGGGGG
>DAISJD010000020.1:0-35954 GCA_036821645.1 Aliidongia sp. | reverse complement strand
CTTTACCGCCAATGCCGGTTTTTGAAGTCTATAATCGTATGACGGTTGGAGTGTCGTCGCCCGTGTGAAGAGGCCCCTGGAATAAAGGGGCACGGGGACGGCGTCGGGTGGGTGATCATGGGTATCGGATCGATGCGTAGCGCAAAAGGGGCAGGGGCGATGACAGGCACGACGGGGAAGATGGCGCGGCGTTTGTTCGGCACCACGGCGCTTACCGGCTATGCCGTTTTGATTGCGGCCGGTACCTTCTTCGGTCAATCGGCCTTGGCGGATCCGGCATCGGCTCTACCGCAAGGCGGCGTCGTGACCGGCGGTTCGGCGACGATCAAACAGTCGGGCAATACCCGCCTCGACATCACCACGACGACCAAACGCACCACCATCGATTTTACCAGTTTTTCGATCGGTTCCGGCAATCGGGTCGTGATCAGCCAGCCGAGTGCCGATTCCATTACCCTGAACCAAGTCACCGGCTCCGATCCGTCCCGGATTTTCGGTGAATTATCATCGAACGGTCGGGTGGTACTGGCCAATCCGAACGGGATTTATTTCGGCCCGAACAGCTATGTCAACGTTGCGGGGGTGGTGGCGACCACGGCCACCGCCTCCAAAGAATCGGAACGCGATTTTGCCAATGGCAAGGCGTTGGTGTTGGATCGGGCGGGCCGGGCCAATGCCGCCGTGGTCAACGAGGGCCGGGTCAGTGTCGCCGATCATGGCTTGGCCGCGTTCGTGGCACCGGGCGTGCGCAATAAGGGCGTGATCGAGGCCCGGATGGGGCAGGTGCGCCTCGCCAGCGGGACTACCACCACGGTCGATTTTTACGGCGACGGGCTGGTCAATCTCGCGGTCACGGGACAGACGACGGCAGCGGCGGTTGGCCCGGACGGGGCCAAGCTCGGGGCTGCCGTCGATAATAGCGGCCGGATCATCGCCGATGGCGGCCGGGTCATGATTACGGCGGATGTCGCCAAGGGTGTCGTTGATCGCGTGATCAATATGTCCGGCGTGGTCGAGGCGCGCGGCATCCAGGTGGCGGGCGGCGAGATCATTCTCGATGGCGGCGATGGGGTCGTTGCGGTCGGCGGGACGCTCGATGCCAGTGCCGCAAACGGTGCCGGCGGGCGGATTGCCGTGACGGGCGGTGCCGTGACCGTGGCGGCCGGGGCCACGATCGATGCCTCGGGGGCCACGGGCGGCGGCCAAGTCGCCTTGGGCGGCGAGGCCCATGGCGGCGGCACGCTGCGCCATGCCGATGCGACGACGGTTGCGAGCGGGGCCACCATCAAAGCCGATGCGACCCGCGATGGCTCGGGCGGTACGGTTGCGGTCTGGTCCGATGGGGATACGCGCTTTGACGGGCGGATTTCGGTTCGGGGGGCCGGGCGCGGCAATGGCGGGTTCGTCGAAACATCCGGCAAGCGCCATCTGGCCGTGGGCGGTGCCGCCCTGGTCGATGCCCGTGCGACGGGCGGCAAGGCCGGGACCTGGTTGCTCGATCCGTTGAATTTGACGATCGCCACGGGCGGCACGGGCAGTCTGGTGCAAGGCGGCAATACGGCCGATACGAGTTCGAGCCTCGTGGTCGATCCGACCGCGATCAATAATGCCCAGGCGAATGTTTCGCTCTTCGCGCAAAATTCCCTGACGGTGAATGACGCGATCCATATGGTCAATCCGGGCGTCGGCTTGAGCCTCACGGGCCTCAATCAGGTGACGATCGGGGCCTCGATTGCGACGATGGGCGATCTTGAGATCAGTTCGTCCCTCATCACGCTCAATCCCGGTCAATCCTTGACCGCGACCGGCCCGCAGGGTCGGATCGGGCTGACGCTCTTGAACGGGGGGCAGTTCATCGAATTCGGCGGCGCTTCCATCAAGAGCGACACCAGTTTCACCCTGACCGGATCGACCAACCCGTCGTCGGGCGCGCAATCCAGTGCGCAGATTTCCGGTGCGTTGGCGGCGAATGCGATCGTCGCGGCGGGCACGTCCTTTGCCGTCAATCAAGGTGGGTCGGTGCATGCCGGATCCGGTGGCCTGTCCATCACGCTCAATCCCGGTCAGAACTTCTCCGTCGATGCCGGGACCTCTCTTGCCGCCTTGGGCGATGTCAGCGTGACGGCACCGGGCGGCAGCGGGCATCTCACCGTGGATGGGGCGGTGTCGAGCGGCGGCGCCATACAATTCCTGGCCGGTCAGGCGGGGTCGATTTCCCTCGGCTCGTCGGCCGCGATCGCGACGGGGGCCACGGGACAATTGGCGCTGCGCACCGATCATTTGTCGATCGCCACCCCCGCCAGCGGGTTCAAGATCGGTTCGGCCTTCGTCGCGGATGGAACCGGGGCGGGAATGATCACCGTGACGGCGACCCCGTCCGCGACGCCCAGCGGCAGTCTGATGGTCAGTGGGGCCGATCTTAGCAAACTTGCCCAGAATGCCCCGCTCACGATCGGCACCGGCAGCGACCATGTGACTTTTGCCGACACGCTGTTGGTGCCCGACGGGCTGACCGTGAATGGGGCCAGTATCAGCCTTCAACCGGGGACCGTCATCTCTGGCTTCTCCATGGGGAGTGGGGCGGCACAGCCGAGCTTGACCTTCAATATCTTCGGGGCAGGCCAGTTCGTTGAGGCGAGCGGGGCCACCATCGTCACGAGCGGTACGGTCAATATCAATGATTTCGCCATCCAGCCGACCTCGGGTCAGCCGCAACCTGGCGGTCAGTTGCTCATCGCGGGCGACATCTCTGCCCAAAGTCGGATCGATTTCGAGGCCGGTGTCGGCGGCACGCTCAGTTTCGCGCCCAGTACCAACCTGTCGGTCGGCCTGACCGGCGGGTTCCTGGTTCTGACGGCGGATCAGATCAATGCCAATGGCGTGAGCCTCGTCTCGGCCCCCGGTGTCATCATCAATGCCGCAACCCGAAACGGCACTCTGGTCGTGGGCCAAGCGCCGACGGGGGTGAGCGCCTCCTTGGTCGTCAGTTCGGCGCTGCTTGCCTCATTGGCGCGGACCGGCGGCTTGTTTATCGGCGATCCCGGCAACACGATCATCGTCAATACCGCCGTTACCAACCCTAATCAGGTTCAATTCTCCGGTCATACGATCGATTTTACATCGGGAGCCTTGGTTTCGAGCGGCGTTATTTTGGCGACGACACCGCTCGACGGGACGATTCTGGCCGAGGCGGGCTCCAGCCTCATCGCCAACAGTCAGATCTATTTGAACGGCGGGACACTCTCTCTGTCCGGGGCCTTGACCTCTTCGTCCAGTCTCGTGATCATGGGGCGTTCGGCCAGTCTTGGCACGACGGCGTCTGTTTCCGTGACCGGGGCCACGAGCTTCGTCGTCGATCGTCTCGATCTTGCGACGCCGCCCAGTGCCGTATCTCTCGGCCAATTCGTGAGCGTCGATGCCTTTTCCGCTGGAACCGGCATCGTGCTCGGATCGACGGCCCCGTCCGGCAATCTGGTGATCACCGGCAATACGCTTGCGGTTTTATCGGCCAATAGCTCGGTTCATATCGGCGATCTGACCCGCACCTTGACGGTTGCGGAAACGGTGACGGTGCCGGGCAGCCTCGTCTTGAACGGATCGAGCGTCAGCCTCTCCGGCCTTGCCAATCTTTCGGTCGGCACCTCCGGCACCGTATTCGGTTCCTTGCAGATCAATGCAGGGGCAGGCGGGATTGCGGCAGATCGGGGGGCCGTGCTGAAAAGTACGGATATGGTGCAATTGTCGGCCGTGGGAGCCCTCGATTTCTTCGATGGATCGCTCACCGCCGGTGGAAATGCGCAGTTTATCGGCAATAAGGGCGGTCGGATCGTGCTTGGCGCCGATGCCCATTTGAAGGCTCAGTCCGCGACCTTTGCGGCAGACCAGATCACGGTCAAGGCGTCCGCTGCCAATATTGCGGTGAATTTCGTGCAATTGACCAGCGGGTCGGATTCCAGCATCGGTCTTGGATCGGGTGCATCGGGGACATTGCAAATCGATCAAACCCTGTTGGATCGTTTCACCAATACGTTCCAAACCGCGATCGGCGACGGGTTGCAGGATATCGATGTTGCAGGCACCGTCAGCGTGCCGAGTTTCACGGTCATCAGCGGTCGCAACATTACGGTCGAAGGTACGGCGCGCGTCGCGTCCGCCCCCGGCATGACAGCGTCGAGTTTTTGGTCGCAAGGCAATCTCGTTTTCGTCGTTGGCGAACAAACGCGCACCGATCGGCCCAGTGCGGCGGCGCCGATCCTTGCACCGGGGACGATCACCCTGTTGTCCGGTGCCCAGATCAAATCGGGCTCGAATTTGACGTTCGCCTTGGTCAATAACGGCAATTTCCTCGAAAACGCCGGTGCCAGCGCCACGGCGATGGGCTTTTTGCAAGTGTTCCAATCGGGGCCGTCCGGCAATAACAATCAAACCACGATTGCCGGGGCCTTGTCTGGGGCGTCGGTTTTCCTGGCCGGTTCCGTGATCGACATTACCGGAACGGGACGGGTCAACGGTTTTACCGTCGATGTCGAAATTCAGCCGGGCGGCCAGTTCACGCTGGAATCGGGTGGTCAGATCACCGCCATGTTCGCCCCCCCGGGTACCAGTCTCGGGCCGATCTGGGCGGCACCTGTCGGCCCGTCCTTGGGACAAATGGGCGGACTGATCACGATCAATAACAGCGGATCCCTCGATGCCCCGCCGCCGCCTAACGCCGGTATTATCCTAAACGGACTGGTCCAGGCCGACAGTGCCATCATGATCAATGGCGGGACCAACGGCGTCATGATCGGGGATGGGGCGGCCATCGGTCTTGATCAAGCGCGTCTTTCGATCCGTACGGATCGCCTGACGGATCTTGCCGCTAACGGTGCTGTGCGTGCATTGGTCCTGCAATTGGATAGTGCGACGCCGGACGGTTCCATCGGGGTCGGTCACGCGAGAGGCACCCTTTCGTTGAGCGATGATCTGTTGAGTCGCCTCGGTGCCGTGGGTTCGCTGCAAATCGGTGACGGCACTGAACAGTTGATCGATCTTGCCGGTCCGATTGCGGCCCCGACCAATACCCTGTTCAAGGGGCGTTCCATTCTGATCGAAAGCGACACGATCCTGACCAATCAGGGCACGGCGCCCGGCTCTCTCGGGTTCGTTGCGACCGGCGGGGCGATTTTGGCCCAGGCCGGATCGGTGATCAACGGATCGGGGGCCGTTTCCTTCTTTGCTCAGGACGAGGGCAATCCGTACGCGATTGATCTCGAAGGGGTTGTTCAGGCTCAGGGGCCCGTATCTCTTGAGACGACCGGCGGTAACGGGATCAGTCTCGGGGCCATGGCGACCTTCAAACTCGCCCCCAATCAGGCCTTGAGCCTGCGTGCCGATCAGATTGCGGTTTCCAGCGCATCGGGATCAATCTTGGCCGATTTTGCGTTGATCACGGCTGAATCACCCGGCGTCGGGATTGGGATCGGCGTGGAAGCACCGGGTCGTCTTCAGATCAACCAACCGTTGCTTGACGCCTTCGGTCAGGTTCTCTTCTTGAATCTGGGCGATGCTTCCCAGCCGGTAACGATTTCAGGGCCGGTCACGGCGACCCACGGCTTCTCGGTTTCGGGCAGTTCGATTACCCTCCTGTCGGGAACCAGCCTCGTCAGCACGGCGGCGGGGGGCAGTTTCTCGTTTGAGGCGGGTGTCGGCGGCTTCATCGAAGAGGCCGGGGTATCGTTGGTCTCCAGTGGTGATTTTTCGGTCAGAAGCAATGGCGGGCCGAGCGGTCAGCCGTTCGGGACCATCAGCCTGAATGGACAAAATCAGGTCGCAGGCGGCGTGTTCCTTGAAACGGCCCCCGGCGGCTCCATCTCGCTCGGCACCAGTGCGAGCTTGATGATCGCCGGTCCGTCCGGCCTGTCCTTGCGCAGCGATCAGTTGACCGTTTCAACCAACCCCAGTGCGATTGCGGCGGGGTCGGTTCGCATTTCGACAGCGACTGTCGGGGCTTCGATCGGGGTTGGCGACGCTTCCGGGTTCTTGACCCTATCGCCGCAGATCCTGGCGGCCTTTGCGGGGATTCCCAGAATTGCGATCGGCGACGTCAACGCCACCGTTCTGGTCGGCAACGGTCTCACCGGCAAGCAGGCGATTACGCTGGCCGGTGTCTCGGTCGTCTTGCAGCCGGGCGTGTCGCTGGTCACGACGGGGGCGAACGGGCTTATTGAAATCGACCTCGGCACCAACGGCAGTTTCAGCTTGGCGGCGGGACAAAGCCTCGTCACGTCCGGCGATTTCATTGTGACGGCAGCGGGGCCTGGGGCGAGCTTGGATCTTGAAGGCACCGTTTCGGTCGCACGCTCGATCCAGTTGTTCAATCAAGCAACGCCCAATGTTACGGCCCCCTCGGCCGGTCCCTTTGGCGGCCTTATAACCCTGGGCACGGATCTTGTCGCCGGGACGGGCCTGATCGCCATTGGCGGCGATCTTCTGTTGAAGGGCGATACGCGCCGGATCACGGCGGCCCAAGGCATTACGCTCGGCAACGTCGACGGTGCGGCCGATCTCACCGTGTCGGCGGGTCCCACCCGGTCCGTGATCTTTACCGGCGATGTCGGCGGTAAGCAGGCGGTGCGCAGCCTGTTGGTTCAAGGCGGGCGTGCGGTCCTGAAATCGGTCACGGCACTGGGTGCCATCGAAAGCGATGCGGTCACGGTTTTGACGGCGACCTATCGGGCGGGTTCCTTTACCGTCGGCGGCGATGCCGTGCTGGCGGGCAAGGTTTTGGTGGATACGTCGGCCAAGAATGGCGATGTGCTGTTCGATGGCGAGACGAACGGGATCGGGACCTTGACGATTAAGGCCGGGACCGGGTCCGCTTCGTTTACCGAAACCGTCGGCGGCGAGGTGATTATCGGCGGGCTGGATGTGACGGCAGGGCATATTACCGTCGGCACCGTTCAGAGTTTCGGTGCCTTGAAATTTACCGGCCAAACATCCTTGAACGGGTCCTATCAAGGATCGAGCTTCGTGGTAAATGGCGATGTCACCGTGGCGGGCGACAGTCTCGTCGATACATCCGGCTTCGATGGCTTGGTTTCGTTCCATGGCGCCATCAAGGGCGAGGCGGAACTGGATATCATGGCGGGGGCAGGGGCCGTCACCCTCAACAGCCCGACGGTCAATCTTGGCATCCTTTCGGTCCAAGGCGGTACGATTGCACTCGGCCCGTCCATCGTGACGAGCGGGGGCCAAAGCTATATGGGCACCGTCACGCTGGGCGGCACCTATCAGGCGAGTAGTTTCTCGGTGATGGGCGACACGCGGTTGATCGCGGGAACGGTCATCGACACGGCGGCGGCCAACGGGGCCGTCTCGTTCGACGGCAAGATCGACAGTGTCGAGACGCCGGCGAAGCTGACGATCGGTGCCGGAACCGGGGCGGTGAGTTTGGGCGGACCGGTTGGGGCGACGGGGGCGCTGGAATCTCTCGTTATCACCGGGGGTGCTCTTAATCTTGCAACCGGGATTACGACGAAAGGCGAACAGAATTTCACCGGCAGTGCGGTGACGCTGGGCGGAACCTATACGGCGTCGGCTTTCAGCGTGACGGGCCCTGCGACGCTGGCGCAGGATGTCGTGGTCGATACCAGTGCGGCCAATGGTAAAATCACCCTCGGCGCTTCGGATGGGGCCGCCAACCTCACCCTCAATGCCGGTACGGGACAGGTGAGCGTCACGGGTGATCTTGGGGCCAAGAAGGCACTGAAGAGCCTGTTGATCCATGCCGGTCGCGACACGTTGAAATCGGTCACTGCGACGGGCATGATCGAATCCGATGCCCTGACCGTGTTGACGGGGACTTACCGGGCATCATCCTTTACCATCGACGGCGATGCCGTGTTGGCCGGGCAGATTTTGGTCGATACGTCGGCCAAAAACGGCGATGTCTCCTTTGGCGGCGAGGTCAATGGGATTGGTCGCTTGACGGTCAAGGCCGGGTCGGGGACGGTAGAATTCGGTGAAACGATCGGCGGGGAGGTCGCCATCGGCGGCCTTTCCGTCAGTGCGGGTCACACGACCGTGGGCACTGTGCAGAGTTTCGGCGATATCGTGTTCTCTGGCCAGACCGCCATCAACGGTTCTTATCAAGGAACGTCATTCCAGGTGAATGGGGATCTGACCGTGGCGGGCGATGCTCTTATCCTGACGGACGGGTTCAATGGCCCGGTCGGCGTCACGGGTCGGATCACGGGGATCGGCGAGTTGGATATTCTGTCCGGTACCGGTGCCGTTACACTCTCCGGCCCGTCCATCACGCTTGGGGCTTTGGTGATCGACGGCGGTCTGATCAAGCTTGCGAGCGCGGTTGCGACACTGGGCGAACAGACCTATACCGGCATGGTGACGCTGGGCGGGACTTATCGTGCCGGCAGTTTCACGATCAACGGCTCGGGGATGTTGAGAGCCGATACAAGCATCACGACAACCGATGGGGATCTCACGATCAACGCCCCGATCGCCGGGACGAATGCCTTGACCTTGGCGTCCGGGGCACGGGATATCTTCGTCAATGGCACCCTTGGAACGCGGGACAATCGTCTTGCTTCTTTGACGATTGCGGGTGCCCGGAACTTCATCGTCGGTCTGGGAACATCCTTGTTCGAACACGCGTTCAACGCGCAGAATATTACCGGCATGGCAAGCTTTGGGAATAATTCGCTTGAATCCGACGGATCGGTTCAGATCATCGCCAGTGCGGTCGATGGCCGGATCGTGGCCTCTGGGATGACCAACCTGTCCGTGACCAGTTTCTCCGGTACGATCAGCGGGTCGGGCACGGTGAACGTGACGGCGACCGGCGGAATTTCCGGCACGATTTCCGGGGATTCGGTCGCCCTGCGCGGGATGTCGTTCGATGGTTCCGTCTCGGCCAACAGATCGGCCAATCTGGCAGTCACGGGGTCGGTCAATGGTTCGGTCAGCGCCTCGGTCGCAACGATCAACGCGGGCTCGGTCAATGCCAATGTGACGGCTGGCCAAAGTGCCTCGATCTCGGCGACGGACTCGATCAATGGGTCCGTGTCGGCCGGTTCCGTCATCTTGTCCGCCAATAGCGTCGGGGTCACCCTGAATGCGGGGACCGCCCAAATCAGCGCCAATAGCGTCGATCTCAGCGGCTCCGTCGGTGGGGCGAGCGGTGCTGGGCTTGCCAACGCGATCGATTTCGGCGGCAAATTGCCAAGCGGAAATGTCGGGGGAACCGGTGCCGGCGGGATCGGGGTCGAACTGAATACGCTTGCGGGCAATGCGGAGCAAACGCTGTCCGGCGGCGATACCCAGTTGGTCGCGATGGCGGACGGCACCCCGACACAGCAAAAGCGCAAGAAGAAAGCCGATGACGAAGCCGGTGACGATGGTGTTTATGATGCGGCCAACTTGTTCGTTGACGGTTTGTTGACGAACAAGGGCAAGAAATAAACGCCCAACACATGAAAACGCCGCGCGATGGTGATCACCCCCGCGCGGCGTTTTTTGTTCGGGGTCGGGTGTGGTCTGTGCCTTAAGGCCAGCCTGGCCTCAAGCTTAGGCCCAGTCTTACGGTAAGCCCATCGAATCCTTGGCCGCGCGCAACAGGTCGAGTTTGACCCAATCGTTTGCGGTTGGGGCCGCTAAAACCAACCCATTGCCGGTCCGCAGCATACCCAGCGTTTCCATCGCGGCCGTCGCGGTTTGGACCGTCAGGCTATTGATGTCGTAGCTATAGGTTATGTTGGTCGCAATTGTCGTATATTCTTTTTGGTTGAGCGTGTTCTTAAACAGAGATGTGCGAATATATTGTTCGGCTAAATCGGGTTTCTCAATAAAGGTCAGTGTCGCTTCGGTAAAAAGCTTCATAAACCGTAACGCACTATCGCGTTTTTCTTTGTAAAGTTTTTCATGCATCAACAATAGCCCAGACGGGTTACCGAGATTCGTGTCATAGGGATGGGCGAGTTCCACAGTTCCTTCTTGACCGAGCGCCTGGCTCGCTAAGGGTTCGATCTGACAGAGGGCATCGATCGCTTTATTGGCCAGGGCGGCATTCAATTGACCGTCGGGCAGATAGACGATTTCGATATCCTTACCCGCTTTTTCCGAAGCGGTCAGTTTATATTTGTCCAGCATAGACAAGAGCAGCAATTCCTGCGTCGAACCGTGCGGCACGCCGATTTTTTTGCCGCGCATATCCGTTACGCCATGGATGGCTGAATCGGTGCGGGTCAGCAGACGATAACCCCCTCTGCCGAAGGCGGATACGGCATAGAGCGGTGCCCCCTGCGCGCGGGCAATAACGGCAGGGGCAAGCGGCAGGGCCAGAATGTCGAGACGATCGGCGGTCAAAGCCGTCTGCGGATCGATGCCTTTGTCGTAGAAAATTTCTTCGATTTTCAAGTCGTATTTATTGGCGATTTCCTTCATGTAATCCATCGCCCCATATTGGGGGGTGTGCATGACCCCAACGCGGATCGTATCTTTCGCCAGCGCCCCGTGGGATGCGCCCGTCAAGAGACCTATGGCAAGAATTATAAGCTTTTTCATGGGTTTCATCCGGTATTCAACTGAGGTTTATCGGTCATCGGCGTTGAGCCCCCCGCTTTTGAGGCTGCCGAACGGCATCAAAAGCCCGAGTCCGTCATCCTGATCGTCAATCCAACATCTACCAGCCGCCGCAGGGACAAAGGATGCAGAACCCTTGGACCTTTGGTGTTGCGATAAAGTCAAAAAACGAGAGTTTCTTCATTCATGCAATTAAAAACGGATACGTTCATGATGATGGATGTTCAGTTCAGACGTGATAAAACACAAACCGTGTAGAGATGAAGTGTCGCAATAATGACGATGCATAACTTAGCATCACTTTGGAATGGATTATATAAAATTAATTGAGATAAGTGGCTTTCATGATGTGTAATTTGGGATTTATAACGCACAAAATCTCAATTAAAAATTATATTATCGCCTTGCCATTCTGCCTCGTGCCATTGAACAGACGGCACCTTGTCAAAAATGATCGGTGTGGCAACACAGAGCACATGGTGGGGTGTATTGTGCAAAGCGGTAAAATACTGAAGATTTGGCCCAATGCCGTGTGCTTGTGCAACAGGGTGCGTACCGGTGATCGTTATGGTTTTCGGATCGTGGGAAAGCCCTGTGCCCATTGCTTTCAGGATCGCTTCTTTTATTGTCCAAATGTGGTAAATCATCTGTGTTCGGGCATGTTCTGGCATTGATTGTAGGACAACGCGTTCGCCGTCGTTGAAAAACTGGCCGACAAGCGGGGCGAGGTCGGCACGCCTGTCGAGCCATTCGAGATCAAGACCGAGATCGAACCGGCGGGCGATGGCGCAGGCGACCATACCGCGCGCATGGGAGAGGGAAATATGCAGGGCAACCGTCCCATCGGCCGCCTGCAGCACGGGTTTTCCGGCGGGAGAATGGGCGATGACGGCGTCTTCATGACCATATCGACGACTGACCGTATGTCTTAGATAATGGGCGCAACAAAATTGCCAGCGGCTGTCGGGATCGCCGATCGTTAAGGCACGCCCGCGCGATCCTCGGTCGAGATGCGGCAAAATACGCAGCAAAAGATCGGATTGGTAGGGAGGAATCGATAAAAAAAATACGAGAATCGCATCGGTCGGGATGTTTTTATGGGGCGGGGGCATGGACATGATCCGACAAATTCGCAACGAAGAGGGTATTTTGGGCGAATTGATCGTAAGAGAATAACGATTTGATCTGTTTAAAAGCAATAAATTAAAAATGTGCGATGCAATAAATATTCGAGACACCACAAACAAGCAAAACTGGTAGAAAAACTTGTTTTAGGACTGGACAAGTCGTGGGGCGTCTGGCTCTGTCACCGGAGCCGCCGCACGAGGGCTGGGATCAATACTATATTCATTTATAGCTTTGTGCGGTCCGCTCAATGAAACAAAATGATCGGGAACGCCATTCATGAGACATAATGCACTCGCACTTGCTCTGGCGGCCGCTGGCCTGTTCGGATCAGGTGTCGCCGAGGCAGCGACATCGTTGCCCGGCTTTATTGTCCCCGGAAGTGTGATTGCGACGGATTATGACGGGGTCACGGATGATTTGCTGAGCGGCGGTCTCGGCCGCACCGGCTTGCAATCGGCAACCCCCCCGGGCTTCGCCAATCCGATGGCACCGACGGCTGCGGAATTGCGCCGCCTTGCCATCTATACCAATTATCGGGCGATCATCGACGTGTCAGCCGGTGGCGGCTTTGGGGTGTTTCAAGGACCCGGCGTCGATAAGAATTACAAGGATACAGGGACGCAAGGCCTCGTCGCCGGTCGCGAATATCTGGCCTATGCCGCCGATGAGTCCGGGCGCGATCCCATCACCGTGATGGTCGATATCCCGAAGAATTTCGATCGGGCGCATCCCTGTATCGTGACCGCACCGGCCTCCGGGTCGCGCGGGGTTTATGGGGCCATTTCGGCGGCGGAATGGGGCTTCAACAACGGCTGCGTCGTGGCGCTGACCGATAAGGGGACGGGCAACGGGGCCCATGATTTGAGCCGCGGCCTCGTCTATTCAATCCAAGGCGTGCGCGGGACCGTTGCCCAATTGGCCGGTAAGGCCCAGTTCCAGGTGCGCCAGTCGGCGGCCCTCGATGCGTTCGTGGCGAGCCATCCGAACCGTCTTGCCTTCAAGCAGGCCGATTCGCGCAAGAATGTCGAGGCCGATTGGGGTCAGGACGTTCTGAAATCCATTCGCTTCGCCTTTTGGGCCGTGAATGATTTCGTGGGCAAACCCGGCCAATTCACCCCGAAAAATACCCATGTGATCGCATCGGGTATCTCCAACGGCGGCGGTTCGGCCTTGCGCGCGGCGGAACAGGATGTCGAACGCATCATCAGCGGCGTCGTGGTCAGCGAACCCCAAGTTCAGCCGGACTTGCGCGGTCGGGTCTCGATCATGGATCGCGGCACCCTTTATAACCGGACCGGCATGAATCTGGCGGCCTATATCACGCTGTTGGATACATATGCGCCGTGCGCTTCGTTGGCGCCGTCTCTGACGACGACGCTGTTTGCCGGGATCGAGGCCATCAATACCCCCGCCACTCCGAAGGGCGCGCGGGCGAATGTCTGCCAAGGGCTGAAGGAACGGGGCCTGTTGCAGGGTGCCGATCTTGCCAGCCAATCGGCCGAAGCCCTGGATCTCATCCATGGGGCCGGTCTGTTGCCCGATATGGATTACCAATTCGCCGCCTATGAGGCGCTCAACACATGGCGCAATCTGGCCGGGACTTATGTTTCCTCATATCTCGGCGGTTCGGTGCAAGAAGCGATCTGCGGTGTGACATTTGCCGCCGTCGATCCGGTAACCGGTTTGCCGGTTCCCCTGGCCGATACGCTGGGCGTCAAGCTGTTCGGGGCCGGATCGGGTCTGCCGGCGACGGGCGGCGTGCAATTGATCAATGAATTGGGTGTTGGCGGTGCCGGTTTGCTGACCGCGTCGATTTCGCCCTCGACCAAGCGCGCCGATCTCGGGTTCGATAACGCGCTCTGCTATCGCAGCATCGTGACCGGTCAACGCATTCCCGGCGTCGCGCAAAATGCGGCCTTGCGCTTCAATCAGTTGCGCGAACAGATCGGCCTTGCCGAAGTCCGGGCCAGCGGCAGCCTCCACGGCTTGCCGACGATCATCGTCCAGGGCCGTTCCGACCTGATCTTGGGGCCGAATTTCACGGGCCGGGCCTATTTCGGTCTGAACCGCCTCGTGGACGGGGCGAAGTCGAAATCGGTCTATATGGAAATCGAAAACGGCACGCACCTCGATGCTCTGATCCCGACATTCGGCAATGTCGGCGTGCCGGTGCATCGCTATTACACCTTGGCGCTCGACGCCATGCTGGCCCATCTGCGTCAGGGCTCGCCCTTGCCGCAAAGCCAGGTGATCCACACGACCGCCCGTAAAACCAACAGCTTCACGGCGGATAATTACCTGCAATTCCTGCCTTTGCCCAGCGCCACCCCGGCCCAGGGCGATGTGATCACCGCGACCAATGGTCGGGTGACGATCAGCCAGTAACGATCGCCGACAGGCCTGCCGACCGATCGGGTGTAGGATCGGTCGGCAGGAAAGAGAAAACCCCCGCCGATCTCTTGTCGGCGGGGGTTTTTGATCGCTCTATCGGCGCTGCTTAACCTTGGAATTTGGTATTCAGCATTTCTTCGGCGAGCTTGTAGCAAGTATCAATATAGTCATTGAGGACATTGACCACTACCGTGAAGCTGATTCCACCGGCAATGACCGAGCCGACAGTTGGAATATATTTTGAGGTCTCGGAAACGACCATACGCGTACCAAACTGCTTGAGCAATAGCAACACCCCTTCTGTCGTGACAGTACTGATGACAGAATTAAATAACGGAGTGAGTGTTGGTGCCAAAGTAGCATATTTATCTAATGTACTTTCTGTAAGATGAAAGTCTTTTCTAATCTTTTCCATATAGGTAGTAATTAAACCAATATCCGCACTGATACCAACGGCAGGAATTGGAATCAAATTTGCCATTCCAGAAGCAGCAGCTGCAAGGATTGCATATTTTTGACAAGCAGCTTTTTTCTGATCAAGAATTTCTTTTGAGTAAGCTGCCGCTGCTTGAATGAATTTCTCTCGTTTAACACTATCAAGTGAATGTTTGATTGCCTTGGTCAGTTCGTCAATTCCCTCTTTCGTGCGGCAACTGGTCAAGATGACGTATTTATCTGCACCAATCTCGTTATAGATATTTTTCTTAATGCGATAGTGTAATTCCTCGGTCGTGACGTCGGGTTCATAGGAATCATCAATTTTATTGCGGACGAAAATGCATTTTTTTTCAAGTTCCGCGAGATTTTTAAAAAGCTTGACATCGTCTGCTTTTAGTTTGCCAGAAGTCACGCAAAGGAAAAGATCAAATTTTGGAATATCGAATTTTTCAAAATATGTGTCTTCCGGAAATTTTTCAGTCCCATAACCGGGCAGATCGCTGAGATATAACCCATTGTAGTCATAATCTTGACGCGCAACCGTCACATCATTTTCGACGCCAACATTTGCAAGCCTTTGTCCGGTCAGAGTATTGATGAGTGATGACTTACCCGCACCGGGTTGACCAAATAGTGCGATATGCACTGTCGTATTATTCATTTCATCAAGTTTTTTACGAATTTCTTGATAGATTGGATCAATCATCTTCTGTCTCCGCTTGCAGGCATGAAAACGGCTTACTCTGCATTATTTTTCAATAAAATGCGTAGTAAGCCGGTTCTATCTATTCGCTAAGCCGTCACTGGTATAAATCAACTCTTACGAGCGATAAGCCGAGGCGGCGGTGGCGGCGGAGACGCCGCTTGAGACTTGGGTCGCGTTCAGGGTTGCGACACCGGCGGACGCGGCGGCACTGGCCGGGGCTGCGACGGTGGGGGCTGCTGCTTGCTTGGCCGGGGCGCTGCTATCGCTGGTGGCGGTCGCCTTGTCGGCGGCGACCGGCTGCGGGGCCGTTTTGGCGACGGCTTGCGTCGCGATCGCGGGGGTGGGTGACGATGAAATACTTGAGATGGCAGACATTTTAGTCAACCTTTCCTGGCCGATTTGAGGCGCTGTGATATCCCGCTTTTTGCGGTGCGCCAATATCCCACTGCCTGGATACCACTGTCAATCATGAAATATTGATAAAAATTGATCTATTCTGGAAAAGGGCATAGTATCGTATTGAAAATAACGCCGGATTTTATTGAAAATAGTTGGAACCGATCGATTTTAAGGGGCGGCATCGCGCAGACGATTGCGTTCTTCGCGAATGATTTCATGACTGCGCTTGAAAAAATCTTGCAGCACCAGCAGTTCTTGCGGGCTATAGCGCGACCAAAGGGCGGTAAAGCGGGCGCGGACCTCGGCAAAGAGCGGGTCGATCCGTTGTTCGATCGAGTCCGGCACGACATGGACCAGGACGCGGCGTCGATCCTGGGCGTCGCGGGTGCGTTGCAGGAAACCCGCCCGTTCCAACCGGTCGAGCAGGCCGGTGACCGCCCCCGTGGTCAAACCGGTGAGATCGGCCAATTCGCCCGCCGTCATGATGCCTTCGCGATCGATGAGACACAGGCATTTTATGTCCGTGCCATTGATCCCCAACCGTTCCGCCACCATTTCACCCAACAAGGCGGTATGCGCACTCATGCGCAGCATGTCGTCTTCGATCGGGTTGGGGATGCGACGGTATGTCGGACTGTCACTTGACACGGGTTCGGCCTTTGTTTTAGGGTCTGATTATCTTAGCTACTAAAATTCTTGGCCTCTGGCAAGATTTTTACGGTTGAACGGTTTTTGCGGGCGATAAAGTTTTGCGCAAGGACGGGGTCCAAGGGGACGCGGGCCTTGTGCTGCTACCGGCCGGTGCCGGATTAGGACGGCCCGGAGAAAGGCGGATCATGATTATTCGAATCGTTGCGGTTCTCGTCCTTCTGGGTGGGGTACTTGCCGGGATGTATAAATTCAATTTCGAGATGAAGCCGGTCTTCATCGCCGGGTTCTTGAAATCTCTGAAGCCGCCGCCGGCCCCTGTCACGGTCGATGCCGCGCGCAGTGCCGACGTGCCGCAACGTCTCAACGCGATCGGCACGATCGTGGCGGTGCGTCAGGTTCAGGTCTCGCCCGAAGTGGCGGGGCGCGTCGTGCAAATCTTCGCGCAGCCGGGCACGCGGGTGAAGGCGGGCGATGCCTTGGTGCAATTGAACGACAAGCCGGAACGGGCCGATCTTGCCAATTTCCAGGCCCAGGCGCGGGTGGCCGATCTTACCTTGAAACGGTCGAGCGAACTTGCCACCCGGCAATTCACGCCCCAGGCGACCGTCGATCAGCAGCAGGCCCTGCTCGATCAGGCAAAGGCGGGCATCGCCAAGACCGAGGCGCTCATCGCGCAGAAACTGATCCGCGCACCCTTTGACGGGGAATTGGGCATCCGTCAGGTCGATCTCGGCCAATATGTGCAAACCGGGACGCTACTCTTCACCCTGACCGATCTCGATCAGCTGTACGTCAATTTCAGCCTGCCGGAACAGGAACGGGGCCGGGTCGATTTGGGGCAGGCGGTCGAAATCACCGTCGATGCCTATCCGGGCCAAAAATTCCTGGCGAAGATCACGACGATCGACCCGCAGGTGACAGCCGATACGCGCAGCGTCAAGGTCCAGGCCACCCTCGACAATGTCGGGCACAAGCTGCAACCGGGGATGTTCGCCAATGCCCATGTCGTCTTGCCCCCCGATCGCAATGTCGTGGTGGTGCCGGAAACGGCGGTGGAATATAGTCTTTACGGCGATGCGATCTATATCGTCGTCGACGGCAAGAATGGCGACGGGGCTCCGATCAAGCAGGCCAAGCGGCAATATGTGAAGACGGGTGCGCGTTTCGACAATCAGGTGGCGGTTCTGTCCGGCGTTAATCCCGGCGATCAGATCATCGTATCGGGTCAGATCAAGTTGCAACCCGACGCCGAGGTGACGATCGCCCGGACCCCGCCGTTGGTACCGCCGGCCAATCCGCCCCTGAATTGACCGGGGATGGTGGGGGCGGCGTCGAGGCGCTTGCCCCCGGCGTGCCGGTTCGGTTTTTCGTGCCCGGTTTTTCGTGCAGTCACGTGGTTTTCGGCTCTTGCCCGATCGCTTTTTTAGAGGTGACCAACATGGGTCTCACCGATATTTTCATCAAACGCCCGGTCCTGTCGATCGTAGTCAGCCTGTTGATCTTGCTGATCGGGCTTCGGGCCTTCATGGCCCTGCCGATCCGGCAATATCCGCGCCTTGAAAACACGATCATCACCGTGACGACGGCCTATCCGGGCTCGTCGCCCGATTCGATTCAAGGGTTCATCACGACCCCGATCGAACAGGCGGTCGCCAGTGCCGAAGGGATCGATTATCTGACCTCCTCCTCGCAACAGGGGGTGAGCACGATCAGCGCCTACATCAAACTGAATTATGACGCCAACAAGGCTCTGACCGAGGTCAGCGCCAAGGTCAATCAGGTCAAGTTCCGCCTGCCGCGCGAAGCGAACGATCCCGTGATCGTCAAGCAGACGGGACAGACGACGGCGGTCATGTATATGGGCTTTGCCAGTCCCAACCTGTCCAGCCCGGCGATTTCCGACTTTTTGAACCGGGTTATCCAACCGCAATTGGCGACGTTGGACGGGGTCGGCTCGGTCGATATTCTGGGCGGTCAGACTTTCGCGATGCGGCTTTGGGTCGATCCCGTGCGCATGGCGGCCCATGGGGTGACGGCAACCGATCTTTCCAGTGCCATTTTGACCAATAATTTCCAGTCGGCACCGGGGCAATCCAAGGGGTATTTCACGATCACCAATATCGGGGCCGAGACGGGCCTCACCTCGGTCGAAGAATTTCGCGATTTGGTCGTGAAGGCCAAAAACGACGCCCTCGTTCGGATCAGGGATATCGGCACGGTCGAGCTTGGGGCTCAGAGCAACCGGGCCAGCGTGTCGATGAACGGCGATCACGCGATCTTCATTGCGATCAATGCGACCCCGAACGGCAACCCGCTCGACATTGTGAAGGGTGTGCGGGCGATGATGCCGGAACTGACACGCAGCCTGCCGCCTTCCGTGCGCATGGATATCGTCTATGACACGACCCGGTTCATTCAGTCTTCGATCGATGAGGTGATCCAGACCCTGGTCGAGGCGGTCGGGATCGTGATCGTGGTGATCTTTCTGTTTCTTGGCACCTTCAGGGCCGTGATCATCCCGATCGTCACCATTCCTCTGTCGATCATCGGATCTATGACCTTGATGCTGGCCTTGGGCTTCAGCATCAATCTCTTGACCCTGCTTGCCATGGTGTTGGCCATCGGGCTCGTGGTCGATGATGCGATCGTGGTCGTGGAAAACGTCTATCGTTGGATTGAAAAGGGCAAAACCCCGATTCAGGCGGCGATTATCGGATCGCGCGAAATCGTCGGCCCCGTCATCGCCATGACCATCACCCTCGCCGCGGTCTATGCCCCGATCGGGTTCCAAACTGGGTTGACCGGCACCCTGTTTCGCGAATTTGCCTTCACGCTCGCCGGATCGGTGATTATTTCCGGGGTCGTCGCCTTGACCTTGTCGCCGATGATGTGTTCGGCACTCTTGACGAAGGAAATGTCCAACGGATGGTTTGCCCGTCTGGTCGAAGCGACCTTGAGCGCCATTACCAGGTGGTACGAGCGGCGTCTCGTCTCATCGCTCGATTATCGCCCGGTAACGGCCTTGTTTGCGGTCGGCGTTCTGGCGGTGACGGTCTTTGCCTTCATCGGATCGCGCGACGAGTTGGCCCCACCGGAAGATCAGGGGATCATCTTTTCGGTCACGAAGGCCCCGCAATATGCCAATCTCGACTATATCGATCAGTTCGGTGACAAAATCGATAAAGTGTTTCGCAGCTTTGGCGAAACCGATACGACTTTCGTGATCAATGGTTCCGCCTCGCAAACCCAGGGCTTTGCCGGGATGATCACGAAGCCCTGGGATCAGCGCAAAGCGACGACGGAACAGTTGATCCCGCAGGTTTCGCGCAAACTCGTGACCGATGTCGAAGGGTTGCAGGTCTTTGCCTTCAACCTGCCCCCGCTGCCCGGCTCGTCCGGCGGGTTGCCGGTCCAGATGGTGGTGAGTTCGCCCGGCGATTACCGCACCCTGTTCGGCAAGATGGAAGAGATCAAGGCCAAGGCCCGCAAGAGCGGCAAGTTTCTGGTGGTCGATAGCGATCTCGCCTTCAATCAACCCTTCGTCGATTTGAAGATCGACCGTTCGAAGGCCAACAATCTCGGCATCAGCATGCAGTCGATCGGCAATACCCTTGCCATTCTGGTCGGCGAAAACTATATCAATCGTTTCAATCTGAACGGTCGGTCCTACGACGTGATCCCGCAAGTGCCGCGTTCCGATCGGCTCAATGCGGAAAAACTGACCGAATTCTACGTCAATACCGCCTCGGGCGGACAGGTCCCGCTCTCGACCGTGGTGTCGGTCGTGCCGTCGACCCAACCGAACGCGCTTACCAAATATAATCAATTGAATGCGGCTACCTTCTCCGCCGTGCCCTTTCCCGGCGTGCCGATGGGCGAGGCGGTGTCGTTTCTCAATCAAACCGCCGACGAGGTTTTGCCGAAGGATTTCCACCGCGATTTCCTTTCGGAATCCCGTCAATATGTGCAGGAAGGCAATCAACTCAATATCACGCTCGGCTTTGCCTTGATCATCATTTTCCTGGTGTTGGCGGCCCAATTTGAAAGTCTGCGCGACCCGTTCGTGATCCTGGTCACGGTGCCGCTCGCCATGTGCGGGGCGTTGATGCCGCTGTTCATCGGGGCTGCGACCTTGAACATCTATACTAAGGTTGGGCTCGTGACCTTGGTCGGGCTGATCTCAAAACACGGGATCTTGATGGTGGAGTTCGCGAACGAACTTCAAGTTCACGAAGGGCTGTCGAAACGTCGCGCGATCGAACGGTCGGCCACCGTTCGGCTGCGGCCGATTTTGATGACCACGGCGGCAATGGTGGCCGGGCTCGTCCCGCTGCTATCGGCGACGGGGGCGGGGGCCGCCAGTCGGTTCTCGATCGGGATCGTGATCGTGACGGGGATGTCGGTCGGCACCTTGTTCACGCTGTTCGTCTTGCCGGCGGTTTATACCGTGCTTGCCACCGATCACGCGAAGGTCGCCAAAGGCAAGCGGGTGCGGGAAATCGCCGAACTGGACCCGATGCGCGCCGCCAATAGCGATCATCTCAGCCACGCGGCGGCGGAGTAAGACCGCCGAAGCGAACGATGATACAACATTTTGCGGTGCCGAGGAACAAGACCGGCGCAGAGCTTAACGGTTGAGCTCTGCGCCGGTTATCGTGTGATTTCCGCCTCAACCCCCTTATAATGCGGGGGATCGTCGGCTCTCCTCCATGTCGGAGGGGGTTTTAGACGAGCGGAGGATGTATGACCATACCCACGGTGCCGTCTTTTAAACGGCCTTTGTCGCCGAGCCGGTTGGCCGGTTTGGCGGTTGGAAGTTTTGCGGTTGTAGGTCTTGTTTTCAGCAGTTATTACATTGTCGATCCCAACGAGATGGCGGCGGTGCGCCGGTTGGGGACCGTGACCACGACCGAGCCGATCGGTCCCGGTTTTCATCTGAAATTGCCGTTGGTCGATCAGGTCGATCGTCTGCCGGTCAGTATCGACAGTTTTCGCGGCGGCGATCTGCACGTTCATACGATCGACAATCAATCCGTCGACATTAATGTCAACCTGACCTACCGCATCCCGCCCCAGGCGGTGATGCGGTTATTGTATGGGGTTGGTCGGTCGGGCAATCTCGATATTGCTGGCAATATGGCCCCGGTCGTCGCCGATCGCGCACAGCGGGTCTTTGCCAAGCGCAACACGATCACGATCAGCGAGGAACGCGAACAGATTGCGGGCGAAATCCGACAATTGGTCAGCGAACGCCTCAATGAATTGTTCGGGATCGATGTCTTGGACGTGCAGCTTTCCAAGATCCAATATTCCCCATCCTTCATCGCCTCGGTCGAGGCGGCGGTCAAAGCCAAGAATGATGCGGTCGCCGCATCCAACACGGTGAACCGGATCAATTTCGAGGCGGATCAGGCCCGTGCTAAGGCCAAGGGCGATGCCGATGCCGCCGCAATCCGCGCCGAAGGGGAAAAACGCGCCACCATCACCAAGGCCGAAGCGGAGGCCCAGGCCCTGCGCCTGACCGCCGAAGCCAATGCGGCGGCCCTGCGCCTGCGCGGCGAGGCCGTGACCCTCTATCCGCAGCTGATCAATCTCAGCCTCAGCGAAAAATGGACGGGCCAACCGCCCGCCACGATCGTGAACGGTCAAGGCACCGTGCCGTTCTTTCCCCTGATCGCCCCGGCGGCGGCGGGCGACGGGAAATCGGGCGGAATACAGAAGTAATCAATCCTAAAATCAACAATGAATACCGGGAGGTTTATTAAGAACTTCCCGGTTTTTTTTAAGATTAAATTCATATTGTATTGTCTTCGATGGGCTGGTATTGCCCATGAAATAACAAGATCGTCGGTGATTTATGATGAATTATAGCTATTTGGTTCATGCGGATTGGAGTGTAGCCTCGTCCAAGCAATGGACGGCCGCCGCCCGCCTGATCGATGGCCAATGGCATCTGGAAAATCCGAAATTGGTCGGACCGCCGTTGGTCTTGTTGGACGATCTCGCCCATCGTGCGCAAACCGAGGCGGTATTGGCCGGGTTCGATTTTCCGATCGGGTTGCCCTTTGCCTACGGCCAAAAGGCGGGGTTCAGTCGTTTTCCAGAGGCGATCCGCACATTTGGGAAGGGCGACTGGGCCGATTTTTACCATGTAGCCGAAGAGGCGGATGAGATTGCACTGAAAAGGCCCTTTTATCCCCGTGTATCGCGCAAGGGCGTGCGCCGGGCGGAGTTGGAAAAAGGTCTTGGCGGGATAGTGTTCGATGATCTGTTGCGCCGGTGTGACTTGAAATGCAATGACGGGCCGAAGGCCTCGGCGATCTTTTGGACCCTGGGCGGTAATCAGGTCGGCAAGGCGGCGATCAATGGCTGGCAGACGGTTATTGGTCCGGCCTTGTCGTGTGGCGCGCGGCTTTGGCCGTTCGACGGCGACCTTGCGGCCCTCGGGGGAAAACCGGGCTTGGTCCTGGCCGAAACGTATCCTGCTATTGCCTATAAAGGGATTGGGGCAAAATTTGCGCCTGGCGAAAGCAAGCGCACTAAACCCCATCGCCAATCGAAGGCTGCCGCTATCCTGCACTGGGCCGAAACCCATCGGATCATCCTGACCGATGATTTGCGCAAGACGATCCTGGATGGGTTTGGCGCCACGTCGAAAGGCGAAGATCAGTTCGACGCCTTCATGGGGTTGGCCTTGATGATCGAAATCGTATCGGGCAGGCGGGCCGAACGGGTGGGGCCGATCTCGGACGAACAACGCGCGATCGAAGGCTGGATCTTGGGGCGGCATGCCCAGTCCCAGTCCAAATCCAAGCCCAAACCCAAGCCATAAAAAAACCGGGGCCGTCTCTGGCCCCGGTTGCGATCGACAGGGAAGGGTCGGATCAGCTATTGACGATCTTCCACGATCCGTCCGGTTGACGGCAGGCCGTGCCATAGGCGTTTTCGGTTTGACCGCCGACCACGATGGTCTGTTGGAATTCCCGGCAATAGGTGTTGCCGCTTTGATAGGTTTTCACCGGGGTGATCGTGCCGTAATTGCCCGTATCGGGGTTGCGCCACGTCACTTGTTGATTGAGTTTGGCGGTTTCGAGGGCGCGCTGATTGGTTTGTTCGGCATAGGCGATATCCGCCTTGTCGAGGCTGCTGCCGATGGCGCCGCCAGCCAAGGCACCCAAGAGGCCGCCCGCCACGGCGGCGGCGACGGAACCCGACCCCTTGCCGATCTTCGAGCCGGCGAACGCGCCCAACCCGGCCCCGATCAAGGCGCCGCCGGTGGTCTTGTTATTGCCGATCTGACCCGGCGGCGTGCGTTCCCCCGGTGCGGCACACCCGGCCAGCATGACGGAAACGGCCAAAGCAAACACGGCAGTACGTTTCATGGATCTTCTCCTCGACGAACAAATGACAAACCGAGTGACCGGGCTGAGCCCGCAGGCACCGTTCTCCAATATGCCAAGCCCGGTACGGGAATAACCGTGGACCGTCATAAGCGATAACGGGCGAGTCTGGGGTTTTGTTCCCGGCTTTTTATCTTCATAGCGCATACGCTGCCACAAAATCGTGGCTATTTAATGTTACGACCTGTGTCGCTACGATATCCCCTTGCGGGCGGCGGTATCGTGGGGCCGCCCGAAAGCGGAGGGGGATGAGATGGCTGGACGTAATTGGACGCGCTATGGTCTCGCGGCGCTGATCGTCTTTGGTGCCGGATCGGCACGGGCCGAGGAAATCGGCAGTTTCAAGAATGATTGGACCGGCAATAAAATCGTGATCGAGGCGGTGAGCGATCCCAAGGTCAAGGGGATTACCTGTCACTTTACCCATTTCGACCGATCTCTGATCGACCGCCTGTCCAAGGGAAATTGGTTCGAGGATCCGTCCAACACCTCGATCGCGTGTCGCCAGACTGGCCCGGTCGAGGTTGGCGACATTAATGTCGGCCCATCGGGGGAAGAGGTTTTTTCCGAAAAGGCAAGCCTGCTTTTCAAGGCCATTGCCATCCGCCGGGTCTATGACCGGCGCAACGATACCCTGATCTATGTTGCCTATGCCCGCGAGGTCAAGGATGCCAGTGCTAAGATGAGCGTCAGTACCGTGCCGATCGGCTTGGCCGGGGCCAGTTGGGCTGGTAAAAAGCCCGCATGACCCCGGTGGCTGCGACCGAGGCGACAACCGAGATCGTCATCGTCGGGGCGGGCGTCGTCGGGCTTGCCATCGCACGCGGCCTCGCCCAGGCGGGGCACGATTGTTTGGTGTTGGAGGCCGAGGCAGCGATCGGCACGGGAATCTCCGCGCGGAGCAGCGAGGTGATCCATGCCGGGATCTATTATCCGACCGATAGTCTGAAGGCGCAACTCTGTGTTGCGGGACGTGCGTTGCTCTATGACTATGCGGTGCGCCAAGGCATTCCCCATGCCCGGCCCGGCAAATTGATCCTGGCCGAGACGCCGCAAGAGGCGGCGGCGCTGAACGATCTTGCCCGCAAGGCGGCCCTGAACGGGGTGTGCGACCTCGTCCCCTTGTCCCGTGCGGATGTGGCGGCACTGGAACCGGATCTCCTCTGCACCGCCGCCTTGTTCTCGCCCGCGACCGGCCTCATCGACAGCCACGCCTTGATGATGGCGTATGCGGCGGAGATCGCGGCGGCGGGCGGTCTGATCGTCTGCCGAAGCCCCGTTCTATCGGGGGTGCCGGACGGGGATGGCTGGATGATCGCGGTGGGCGGCGCTGCGCCGTGCCGCCTGCGCTGTCGCTGGGTGATCAATGCCGCGGGTCTCGGCGCTATTGCGCTGGCCCATCGGCTCCAGGGGGTGGGGGCGATACCGCAAGCCTATTATTGCAAGGGGCGCTATGCAGCACTCCGGGGCAGGGTGCCGTTTCGCCATCTCGTCTATCCCATGCCGGGCACGGCCGGATTGGGGGTGCACCTTACCCTGGATCTTGCGGGACAGGCCCGGTTCGGCCCGGATGTGGTCTGGGTTGATCGGCCCGATTATCGGGTCGAGCCCGAAGATCTCGTCCCCTTTTACGCGGCCATACGCCGCTATTGGCCGGGGCTTCCCGATGGGGCGCTTGCCCCCGGCTATGCGGGGGTGCGTCCGAAAATCGTGGGGCCTGCCGATCCGGCGGCGGATTTTCGCATCGATGATCCGGCGGTGCATGGCGCGTCGGGCCTCATCGCCCTGTACGGGATCGAAAGCCCCGGTCTTACCGCATCGCTTGCCATCGCCGAGCGGGTCCGTCGGTTAATCGAGGGGCCCTGACGGCGGCATCGCCACCGCATCATGCCGGATGCGATCGACAGGCAGGGTGATGTCGGCCCGCGTTCCTTTGCCAAGCACGCTCGAAAGATGCAAGGTGCCGCTGTGGAGTTGGACCAGATTGCGGGTAATGGCAAGGCCGAGACCGGTGCCGGTTTCGTTGGTGCTGCGCGCGTTGCTGGCCTGAATGAAGGGGGTTTGCAGGGTTTGCAATTCGTCGGCCGGGATGCCGATGCCTTGGTCGGCGACGGTGATGATGAGGTTACCCCCGTCATCGAACCGGGTCATGAGGTCGACTTTTCCGTTTGGCTTGGAAAATTTCACCGCATTTGAAATCAGATTCAGCAAAATCTGTCGGATGGCGCGTTCATCGGCAAAAAGATACGGTTTGGCGGCAAGATCGAGGCCGATGGCAATCTTTTTTTGTTCCGCATGTCCGCGGATAAGGCGCATGACCCGCTCGATACTGTCGGCAAGATCCATCACGTCTTCGCTGAGGTGATAGCCGCCCGCTTCGATTTTGGCAGCGTCGAGCACATCGTTGATCAAAGCCAACAAATGTTCGGCACTGGCATGAATATCTTGCGCATAGGTTTTGTAACGCGCCACCCCGACCGGGCCGAATGTTTCCAGCATGATGATTTCTGAAAACCCCATGATCGCATTGAGCGGCGTGCGCAATTCATGGGTCATGGTCGCCAAAAACCGTGATTTTGCCTGACTTGCATGATCGCTGTCGGCCTTGGCGTCGCTCAAGGCTTGCAGCAGGCGCTGGCGCTCGTGGGCGATGATAAAGGAACCGATCAGATCGTCATGGGATTTCTTGGCGGTAAAAATGAGGCCGATGCCAAGAAACAGCATGATGAGACCGGCGGAACTGTAATTTGAATCACCGATCATCAGCATGAAGCATGTAACCAAGACCGAAAGAGAAGTAATGCCCAAGAACAAGACGACGGCCAACAGATCGGCGGAATACATGACGACCATGCCAGCCGAGAGACCGGCAATCATCAATAGGATGAAATAGGGCGATTCTGGCCGGTTCAGCGTCAGGGTAATCCCGAGGCTGCTGGCCGTGATCAGGGCAAAGATCAAAATCATCGCAATGAATTGCCGCCGCCGCTTGATCAAGGCCTCCAAACGGGCCGGGTTGCGGTTCCAGTGACAAAACATCACGAAACGATGCCCCGCTGCCGCCAACATGGCGGCGTACCACACCAACAGATAGGTGTGAGACCCGTCGTGCCACAGGGCATAGACCAGGATGCTCGCCCCCATCATGGAATTGAGGACGGGCCAGCAATTTCTGAAAAGTTGTTCCTGCCTTGATTTTTCAACTTCAATGGGTAGTTGTGCCATCGAGTTAAAAAAAGCAGATGAAATTAAGTGGAACAAGGCGTGTCATTCCATCTAAAAAGTAGAGTTATCGTGGTTTTAAAAGAGAAAAGTCTTAAAAATATCCGGTTTTCTACTATGATTTTTATAAATTAATAAATCTTCAATTTTATATCACTGTTTTAATTTTTATATAAATTAATTTAGTAGCTTAAATTGTCGTTAATTATTGATACAAGTGTTGCAACTGATTTTCAATCGAATTTTTCAAGCGCTTATGCGAGGATCGGCCGATTTTAGGCTTTTCAAGGCATGGAACGCGCGATGGCGACGCTTTACGGGGGATTGGGCCCGGCGATCACGGATCACGGCGGCGGGCTTGGCTTGGCAATGCGCCGGTATGGCGGTGCGGCTCAGGATTGGATGGATCTCTCGACGGGGATCAATCCCCATGCTTATCCCATTCCCCCGATCCCAACCGCGCTGTGGTCGGCGTTGCCCGATCCGGTGGCCTTGCAGGCCGTGTGTGCGAGCGCCCGCCGGGCTTATGGGGCGACGGACGATACGCCGATGGCGGTGGCCTCGGGGTCGCAAGGGTTGATCCAGATCCTGCCCCGTCTGTTCAAGCCCTGCCGTGTTGGGGTCGTGGGATTTACCTATGGCGAGCACGCACGGTGTTGGGCCTTAGCGGGGCACCAGGTCGAACAGGTCGCACCCGAGGCTGTTTTTACGAGCCCGTGCGATGTAGTCCTGTTGGTCAATCCGAACAATCCCGATGGGCGGGTATGGGCACCCGACCAGTTGCTTCGGCTGGCCGAACGGTTGGCGGGGCGGGGCGGGTGTCTTGTGGTGGACGAGGCGTTCGTCGATCTCGATCCTGCCCTGTCGCTCGCACCCTGGGCGGGGATGGACGGCTTGGTCGTGCTGCGCTCGTTCGGGAAATTTTATGGCCTGGCCGGGGTGCGGATCGGCTTTGCTATGGGTGATGCCGCCGTGATCGCTGCCCTTGAAGCTGCGATCGGTCCCTGGCCCCTGTCCGGTCCGGCGCAGGCGATTGCGTGTGCTGCCTTGGCGGATCCAGAATGGGCCCGTGCGATGCGGGACCGCCTGCGGACGGAACGGGCCCTCTTGGACCGGGTTCTGACCGGTGCGGGCTTGACCGTGATCGGCGGCACCGATCTCTTTCGGTTGGTTGCCTGTCCCGATGCGGTCGATCGGGCGCATCGGTTGGCAGGCCGCCATATTCTCGTGCGTTGGTTTGCGGCGGCTCCGCACTGGCTCAGGCTTGGCTTGCCCGGATCTGCGGTGGCCCTGGACCGGCTTGCATCGGCCTTGGCAATGTGATCATCTGACCGGCCATGGGTGGGTTTTTTAAGGACGATACCGATGTCGCAGCCGAATGATCTCGAGGCGTTTTGGATGCCCTTTACGGCCAACCGCCAATTCAAGGCAGCCCCCCGCCTGTTGGTTGCGGCCCAAGGTATGTATTATACCAGCGACGACGGGCGCCAGATTCTAGATGGGACCGCCGGTCTTTGGTGCTGCAATGCCGGTCACGGGCGGGACGGGATCGTGGCGGCGGTGCAGCGCCAGGTGGCGACCCTGGATTTCGCCCCGACCTTTCAGATGGGCCATCCGGTGGCCTTCGAGGCCGCATCCCGGCTCGCAGGCTTGTTTCCCCCCGATCTCGGGCGGGTTTTTTTCACCAATTCCGGCTCGGAATCGGTGGATACCGCCTTGAAGATCGCTCTTGCCTATCATCGGGCCCGGGGTGCGGGCAATCGCACGCGCCTCATCGGGCGCGAACGCGGTTACCATGGGGTTGGGTTCGGCGGCATTTCCGTGGGCGGCATCCCTAATAACCGGAAATTTTTTGGGCCGCTCTTGCCCGGCATCGATCATTTGTCCCACACCCATACCAAAACCGACGCCTTTACCAGGGGGCAGCGCGTCCAGGGGGCCGAGCTTGCCGAACAACTCGAAGCCTTGGTCGCCCTGCATGACCCCTCGACGATCGCCGCCGTCATCGTCGAGCCGGTTGCAGGCTCGACCGGGGTCCTGATCCCCCCGGTCGGGTATCTCGAAGCCCTGCGCCGGATCACCCAACAATACGGCATCTTGTTGATTTTCGACGAGGTGATCACCGGGTTCGGGCGTCTTGGGGCCCCCTTTGCCGTGGATTATTTCGGGATCAAACCGGATCTCGTCGTTTTGGCGAAGGGGATCACCAACGGCACCGTGCCGATGGGGGCCGTGGTCGCTGAGGAGGCAGTCTATCAAACGATCATGACCGATGCCGCACCGGGATTGATCGAACTCTTCCATGGTTACACCTATTCCGGCCATCCCTTGGCCTCGGCCGCGCTCATTGCGACGTTGGACCTTTATCGCGACGAGGATCTGTTCGCACGGGCGGGAAGGCTTGCCCCCGCCTTCGCCGAGGCGGCTCATCGCTTGGCCGGTGCGCCCCATGTCATCGATATTCGCAATCTTGGCCTCGTCGCCGGGATCGAACTCGCCCCGCGTGCGGGGGCACCTGGGGCACGAGCTTATGAGGTTTTCGTCAAGTGTTTCGAGCGCGGCGTCTTGATCCGGGTGACGGGCGACATCATCGCACTGTCGCCGCCTTTGATAATTACATGCGATGAAATCGATCGTCTGTTTACGGTTTTGCGGGCAGTTTTGGACGAGGTCGCCTAACGCCGATCCAGAGTCTAATCGGGTTTCGGGCAAGACTGCGTCATGGGGGTGGGTTTCGCTGCACCGCGAGAGGTAAATGCTTGCGCCAATGCGGTTTTTTTTATCCACAAATTGCGAAGAACCAGCCGTTTTCGATGGAGAATGGTTAAGTTGGTGGCGGCATCTCGTTGACTCTGGCCCCCGTCACGCAAAACCAGTAAATCGATGCCACATCCATGCCGCTTTGGCATCGAGACTTTTTTCACCCTTGTTATGCGAGACCGTGCCATGCTGATCGGTGTGCCGAAAGAGATTAAGATCAATGAGAACCGTGTCGGGCTCGTGCCGGGCTCAGTCCGTGAACTCGTTCAGCACGGTCATCAAGTGCTCGTCCAACAGAATGCGGGCCAGGGCATCGGGTTTCACGACGATGCCTATACGGCAGCCGGTGCCAAGATCGCAGCGACGGCAGAAGAGATTTTTGCCAAGGCCGATATGATCGTCAAGGTCAAGGAACCCCAACCGTCCGAATGCGCCATGTTGCGCGATGGTCAGATCTTGTTCACCTATCTGCATCTGGCTGCCGACAAGGCCCAGACCGAGGCGCTCATCGCCTCGAAGAGCGTGTGCATCGCCTATGAAACCGTCACCAACCATCGCGGTGGCCTGCCGCTTTTGATTCCCATGAGCGAGGTTGCGGGCCGCATGTCGGTTCAGGTTGCAGCCCATTGCTTGGAAAAGCAGCAGGGCGGGGCGGGGATGCTCTTGGGCGGTGTCCCCGGCGTGCAACCGGCCAAGGTGGTCGTGATCGGCGGCGGCGTTTCCGGCACCCATGCCGCGCGGATGGCGATGGGGATGGAAGCCCATGTGGTCGTCATCGATCGATCTCTGCACCGGTTGAACGAGTTGGATATGCAATTCGGTTCACGCCTGCGCACGGTGTTTTCGACCTTGGAAAATATCGAACGCGAAGTCGTCTCGGCTGATGTCGTGATCGGTGCCGTTCTGGTGCCGGGGGCCGCCGCCCCGAAATTGGTCAGCCGGGATATGGTTGCCAAGATGCGCCCCGGCTCGGTTCTGGTCGATATCGCGATCGATCAGGGCGGGTGCTTTGAGACCAGTCGCCCGACCAGCCATGCCGAGCCGACCTATACCGATCATGGCGTCGTGCATTATTGCGTGACCAACATGCCGGGTGCCGTGGCCCGGACCTCGACCTTTGCCCTCAACAACGCGACCTTGCCCTTCGTGTTGGCCCTGGCCGACAAGGGATGGGTGAAGGCGCTCCATGACGATCACCATCTGGCGGCGGGCCTCAATGTCTGTCACGGTAAACTCGTCTATGAGGCCGTGGCGCGGGATCTCGATCTGCCCTATACCCCGGCGGTTGAAGTCCTGGGTTAAACGACGGGATGCGGGTCACGATTCTGGCCGCCACCGGCCAAGTCGGCGTCGCGCTCATCGACCGCCTGCGATCAGACGGCCATACGCTGATCGCGGTCGGGCGGAACGCCGACAAACTCGACCGGTTGGGGGGGGGTATCGTGACCCGCCGTGCCGATTTCGACGATGGCCTGGCCCTGGCCCTGGCTCTGGCCGATGCCGAACTGATTGTGTGCTGCGGCCATGCCCGTCACCTGTCGGCAATTTTGTCGGCCTTGCCTGCAACGGGGGTGCGGCGCATCGTGGCGATGGGATCGACGCGGGTTTTTTCGGCGATTGCCGATGAAACGGGTGATGCGGTCCGAGCCGGGATCGCCGCCCTGGCCGATGCCCCTGTGCCCGCCGTCATGCTGTTGGCGACGATGATTTACGGTGGCGGGTTGGGTGTGGTCGAAGGATTGGCGTTGCGCTTGCGCCAAATGCCGATCCTGCCCGTGCCGGGCGGTGCGGTCCGGGTCCAGCCGATCCATGTGGCGGATGTCGCGGCGTGTCTTGCCGCCGCCTTGACCGAAGCCTCCGCACCCGGCACCCCGATCGTCATCGCAGGCCAGCACCCCCTGACCTATCAGGCGATGGTCACCGCCATCCGGGACGCCCGCGTGCCGGGGGGGCGGATTTTGCCGGTGCCGGTGTTTTTTTGGCGGGCTGCCGCAAAGTTGGCATCGATCCTGCCGGGGATGGGTGGGGTTGGGCGCGCCCTTGGGCGGCTCTGTGAAGATCGGGTGTTCGATCTTCAGGGGATGCAGGCGCGGCTTAATATTTCTTCTCGGGAATTTCAACCGTGAAATTCTAAAAAAACTTTTAAAATGAATGGCTTAACACTTTATTTAGAATGCATGGGCAGGATAAAGCCGGATAATCTTTCCCTGTGAGGTTGATTGTGCGGTATGTAATATTGTGTGTGTTTGCCCTATGGTTGACCGGACCTACCCTGGCGGCTGAAGAGGCATCCGAGAAATGGGTGTTGGATCATAAACACCCGAATGGCGTCTGTACGGCGGAGGCCCCGGACTCTGTCGGTCCCGTTACGGTCCGGCTCGGCGATGATCCGAACAATCAGTTGAGCCTGACGATCGCCAAGACTGCCTGGGCCGAGCGGTCGGGTACTGTTTCGGCCGGGTTGAAATTGGCCGATTTACCCCCGATTACCCTCATGGCAACGGCCCATGATCGCGGTTATTCGATTCCGATCCCGCCCGGCGTGCGCCCGGCCTTGCTGGCGGCGGAAACCGTCACCGTCACGGTCGAAGAGGGGCAATTTGCCTTGAAGATAAGCGGACTCGACAAGGTCGCGCGCACGCTCAAGGCTTGCGTCACCCGCCAGGTCCATAAGAAACCGGGGCCTGACCCGGATACGGCAAAACCGGGATCAACGGGAAAACCGACCCTGTGACGGGGTGTAGCCCGGCACCGTCTCTGACCCGCTCTCGCAAGGGCGGGTCAACTTTTTGATTTTAAAATATTTTTTAAACCGTTTGATCTTTTTTATGATGTTGGATCGACCATGCGATCGATCATCCGTTTGCCGCAATCTTATGAATATAGAATTTCCACGGTGTTTATCGCGCTTCTGGTGGTAAAGAGGACCACTTCTGTGCTATATGATGAACCAAGAAATGGCAGGCGATTCTATATCGCCTTGCAGCACTGGGTTCTTCCGTCTTCCTTGAATTTCTGGAAAAACTCTCACATTTTGGTTTTCGTGTGCCAATGATCCAAGCGATAGCGCCTGGATCGGAGACACGCCCGGCAATGGCGGTGTGGACAACAGATGGCCTTGAATTATCACCATCACCGAATTGGGTATCCTGATGGGGTGTTTTTCAGTTTCAAACTGAAACAGGTTCTGATTTATGCCATATCGTTGGAATCGGTCTTTGGTCTGATTATCAGAAACCTTTATTTTTATAACCATATCCGCGCGCGCAGCGTTGCGATCACGATCGGCATCTCGTTGGTTTTTACCTTGGTGACCAGTATTCTTTTGCTGCGCCGACGTACCGGTTATATCGGCAACGATCATCAGGGCGTTCGGTCTTTCTTTATCTCGCGCAAAACCTATATGCCCTGGGAACGCATTTCTGCGGTCAAAATCATCCCGTCGCCTTACCCGTTCGTGCCCGGCAAAATGCTGGTCGCGGTCTTGCGGTATGAGGATGATCAGCAGGCGGTGCGTCAGAAACTACGCCGATTGTTCGGGATCAAGGGCCTGCTTCTTGCGTTGTTCGGCGGCAGTGCGCCCGGACATTTGCCGATCTGGGTCGGCAATCAACGGGAAATGGGAAAAATGCACGAATTTTTGAGTGAATTGCGCGCCCGCAAGGATTTCTACGAGGCGACCAGCAAGATTTATTGCTGAGGCTTTGCCCCCACCTTTTTGAGCGGGCGGGGGCCTGCCTGCTTATCCGGCGCTCGTCTGTTCCCGGTCGATGAGCGAGGTTTTCTTGGTATCCGGCATCAAGAGATAGACGGCAAGTGAGCCCGCGATGCAGGCGGTCGCATACCAATAAAACCACGGTTCGTGGCCGATATCCTTGAGATAAAGGGCGATATATTCCGCCGACCCACCGAATACCGAAACGGCGATGGCATAAGGAAATCCGACGCCCAACGCACGGATTTCCGGTGGAAAGAGTTCGGCCTTCACCACGGCATTGATGGCGGTATAGCCGCTGACCACGGCGAGTGCCAGGATGATCAACAGGAACGCCGAGAAGGTGTCGTGCACGCCGCTCAAGACGGTCATCAACGGCACCGTGCCGAGTGTGCCCAGAACGCCGAACCCGATGAGCAGCGGGCGGCGACCGATCCGGTCGGACAAGGCCCCGACCAAGGGTTGCAGCAGCATGAAGAACAACAGGCTGAAGGTCGAGACGAGGGTGCTGTCATCCCGGCTGAAATGCAGGGTATTGATCAGGTATTTCTGCATATAGGTCGAAAAGGTATAGAAGGCGACCGTGCCGCCCATGGTCAGCCCGACCACGGTCAGGACCGCCTTCGGATGGCGCCGCAGCAGGGCCATGGGTTTGACCTTGGCCTTGGCGGTTTGCGCCTGACTTTGGGTGAAAGAACGGGTTTCAGACAGACGACGGCGCAGCCAGAGGGCGACGAGGGAACCGGCCGCCCCGATGAAGAACGGAATCCGCCATCCCCACGCATCGAGATCGCCCGTCACCATCACCCGTTGCAAGACGACCAAGACCAGAATCGCCAGCAACTGACCCATGATTAGGGTGACATATTGAAAGCTGGAATAAAACCCACGCGCCTTTTGCGTCGCCATTTCGCTGAGATAGGTTGCACTGGTGCCGTATTCGCCGCCGACGCTCACCCCCTGCACCATCCGGGCCAGGACCAGAATGATGGGCGACCACACCCCGATCACGGCATAGGTCGGCACCACCGCAATGACGAGGGAGCCGAAACACATCAATAAAACCGATCCGGTGAGGGCGGCCTTGCGGCCATACCGATCGGCATAATAGCCCATGATCCACCCGCCGATCGGGCGCATGAAAAACCCAAGTGCAAAGACGGCGGCAGTGTTCAGCAATTGCGCCGTTTCATCGCCCGCCGGAAAGAACGCCTTGGCGAAATAGATCGAAAAATAAGAATAAACGTACCAATCGTACCATTCGATCAAATTGCCGACCGATCCCCCCATGATGGAGCGCAGCCGCGCCGCCATGGTGGGTTCCGCCATCCGGCCCGTGTGGTCCAGTACCGTCATCACCGCCTTGCTCCCCCGTTGATCGACTCTCATCCCCGGTCCTTGCACGCTTATGCATGATATTCAATGCTGCGTCGGGCCGGATTTTTTTCGATCTTACCAAGAAAATCAACGGAGTCTGAGAGAGATTCGACAGTGCGCCGCACAAAATCGTGCGAGGGTCGGCTAAATATTCGCATCCCGATGCAAGTCATGCACGATCACCCCGGCATCGGCGTCGGGCATGGCGAACCAATCGGTTTGTTCCAGCGTGCGGATCGTGTCCTCATAGCCGCTTTGCCAATGTTCTTCCATGGCGGCCACGGAAAACTCATAATCCTTGGCGTGGCTTTCATAGGTTTTTTGTTGATAGATCAAATGGAAGATATTGATGGCGCCGATTTTTTCGAGTTCGGCCAGATGGCGATTATCTTCCGGGCTGCGTTCGGCTTCCGGGATTTTTTTCAGGGCCGTGACGAGTTGCTTTTTGACCTGATAAAGCCGCTTGAACACATCCGTGTTGTAACGCGTGCGGCTTGAATACATGATATCCTTCATGCGGGCCATGACATCGCCCATATCGCGGGGCAGGGGGCCGCGCGCACTGAACAGATCGACCTGAAACACGACCGTGTCGAGATCGCCCTCTTGATCCAACAAATATTGCAAGGGCGTGTTCGAGACGATGCCGCCATCCCAATAATATTCGCCGCGAATGCGGATCGCCGGGAGGGCAGGGGGTAACGCCCCGCTTGCCATGATGTGGTCGGGGGTCAGGCGATGCTGTTCTGTGTCGAAATAGACGAAATTGCCGCTCAGTAGATTGACCGTGCCGACCGACAGGCGTTTCGTGCCGTCATTCAGCAGGTCCCAATCGATGAGGCTGTTCAACGTATCCTTCAACGGGGTCGTGTCGTAATAGCTGGTCGCCCCCTCGGCACCCGGGGTCGCAAACCAGGGATTGATCGGGCGGGGCCGGAAAAACCCCTGTTGACCGATCGTCATCGCCATGAGGGCACTCATCCGACCGTGCAGGTTGCGCCAGAAATCCCCGTCGGGGGCGGGGCGGCCCAGATTGTGACTGGAAATCGTCTGCCAAAAGCGGCGCAGGCTGTCCAGGCGATCCTCTGGCCTGTTGCCCGCGATGATCGCGCAATTGATGGCCCCGATCGATACGCCCGAAAGCCAGGTCGGCCGACACCCGACCTCGTCCAAGGCGTGATAGACC
>DAISJD010000019.1:0-36452 GCA_036821645.1 Aliidongia sp. | reverse complement strand
CCGGGGGATAGGGCGGGGCGGGCCAGATCCTGCACCCGGACCCCCGCCCTGTCCATCAGGGTACTGGGCAGATAGACCCGGTCGAGCGTCAGGTAATCTTTGCCGCAATCCTGGAGGTGATTGATGATTTGCAGGGCATTGCACAAGGCATCGGAGGCCGGTCGGCAGGCAGCATCGACCCCGTGCAAATCGAGCAGATAGCGCCCGACGGGGGCGGCCGAATATCGGCAATAGCCGATCAATTCATCCCAATCGGCATAGCGGGTCTTGCGCGCATCTTGAATGAAGGCGGTCAACAGGTCGAGCCCATGCTGCGGGGTGACGCCGGTTTCATTCAACGAAAGCCGCAGACGCCAGCACGCGGGCGATCGGCGCATCGCTTCTTCTGCGTCGATCCGACCGGCCAATATCTCGCCCATTTCGGTGAGGCGGCGGATTTTTTCCGGCCCATCCAAATCGGGATTATCGACCACGTCGTCCGCCATGCGGGCGAAGTGATAATAGGCATGGACGTGGCGGCGCAGATCGGCCCGGATCAGAAAGGATCCGACCGGAAAATTCTCGTCACCGGCTCCTTTGCCCGAGGGTGTCTCAAGGCAGTCCACCGGATCGGGATCGGGTGGGGTCGTGGAACGGGTCATCGACCGTGGGTCTTTCGCAGACTGGCTCATAGGGGTTTGTTCTGCCCGACTAAGCGGGCGGGAGCAAGCGTTACCAGCATCGCGAGCCCCCGTGGAAATGCAGCACAGGGATGGGGTTTTTTACCGCCTGGGTGCCGAATGCGGGGCCGTCTCATCGCCGATCCCTAGCGGATATAGCCGTTCGCCTTGAACCAAGAGACGGCATCGGCAAAGGCCGATTCAACCGGGCGTGGCCGATAGCCCAGGGCATCGATGGCTTTGGCACTGGTAAAAAACATCTTTTTCTTGGCGATCTTGACCTCGTCGACGGTGACGAACGGGGTGAGGCCCGTGCGGCGTGCGACCCATTCGGCCCCATAGGCAAGGGGCAGGATCAAATCGGCCGGGACTTGGATGCGGGGGGCGCTGCGGCCATTCATCGGACAGACGCGGCCCAGCATCTCGGCCAAGGTCAGATTCTCGCCGCCCAGAATATACCGCTCGCCGATGGTGCCGCGCTCGAAGGCGAGAACGTGGCCCGCCGCAACATCGTCGACATGGGCGAAATTGAGCCCGGTATCGACATAGGCCGGCATCCGCCCGGAGGCGGCATCGACGATCATCTTACCCGTGGGGGTCGGCTTGATGTCGCGCGGACCGATCGGGGTCGATGGATTGACGATCACGACGGGCAGGCCCCGATCCCGCACCAACTGCGTGACGGCGGCCTCGGCCTTGAATTTCGATTGTTTGTACGGGCTGATCATATCCGCGTAGCAGACGGGGGTCGTCTCGTCCGCAGGCGTGCCGTCGGCATTGAGGCCCAGGGTTGCGACACTGGACGTATAGACGATGCGGCGCACGCCAGCCGCCTCTGCCGCTGCCATCAGGGCGATGGTCCCATCGACATTGGTGCGGAACATGGCGGCGGGGTCCGGCACCCAGAACCGATAATCCGCCGCCACATGGAACAGGGCCTCGACCCCATCCATGGCCGGCGCAAGGGTGGCCGGGTCGGCAAGACTGCCCTCGACCAAGGCAACGGGCAGGTCGGCCACATTGCGCCGATCATTGCCGGGCCGCACCAACGCCCGAACCGTGTGTCCCGCCGCCAGCAAGTGACGGGCAAGGGCCGAGCCGACAAATCCGGTGGCACCGGTGACGAGACAAAGCATGGCGCGGTCAATCCTCAACAGACAAGGCAAGGGAGGGACGATTGCCGCCTGACATACCCGATTGTCTGCGCGATTGGTAGGGGGCGATGCGCTTGTGTACGGTTCTGGACTATGGTTTGGTATGCCTTCACGTCTCTTGATGAACGCGTGCGCAAAGGAAAGCCCCATGACGATGCCGCCGACCGTGACGCTCTATCCCCCAGTCGGGCCGATAGAATTGGATCTGATCCGGTCGAGCGGCTGGCGCTGCTTTCCGCCGCGTCTTGCCGATCAGCCGATTTTCTATCCGGTCTTATGCGAGGCATATGCGGTCAAGATCGTGCGCGATTGGAACGTGCCGACGGCAGGATCGGGTTTCGTGACCCGATTTTAAGTCCGGGCCGATTATCTCGCCACCTATTGCGTCGAAGTGGCCGGAGGCACGGCCCATCTCGAATATTGGATTCCGGCCGAAGACCTGCTGGCATTCAACGCGGCGATCGTCGGCGAGATTGCCGTCATTCAATCCTTTAACCGCACGGGAGACGACGGAGATGGATCTCATTGTTGAGATGCGGTACGGCTCGCACCTGTTCGGGACGAACGGCCCAGAGTCGGACTTCGATTTCAGGGCGGTCTATATTCCAGAGGCGCGGGACATCCTGTTGCAGCGCGTCCGGGGCAGCGTGTCGCAGAAAACGGATCATGGTTTCGGACGAAAAAACGCACCGGGCGAAGAGGATCGCGAGGCCTATAGTCTCGATCGGTATCTTTCGCTTTTGGCTGGCGGTCAGACGGTGGCGCTCGACATGCTGTTCGCCCCGGAGGCGATGATGATGTGCCCGCCCACCCCCCTTTGGCGCACGATCGTGGCCCATCGCGACCGGCTGGTCACGCGCAAATCCATGGGTTTCGTGCGCTATTGCGAACAGCAGGCGCATAAATACGCCATCAAAGGATCGCGCCTTGCCAGTGCACGGGCCGGATCGGACCTTGTGCGCGACCTTGAGGGGCGGTATGGGGCGATGGCGAAATTGGGCGTGGCCGAGGCGGATCTGGTCGCGTTCTGCGCCGTGACGGATCATGCGGCGATGGAGACGGCGGTACGGTCGGGCGACGCTATGCCCGCCGTGCGTCACTGGGTTCTCTGCGGCAAGGCCATGCCGCTTACGAGTTCGATCAAGAATGCCCGCGAGATCGTGGAGCGGATGCTCCAAGCCTATGGCGACCGGGCCAGCCAAGCGGCGGGCGAGGCGGGCGTCGATTGGAAGGCCCTCTCCCATGCCGTGCGGGTCGGCACAGAGGCGATCGAACTGTTTCAAACCGGTCGCATCGTTTTTCCGCTCGTCAATGCAGCAGAAATTCTGGCGATCAAACGCGGTGAGCGCGCGTATGATGCGGTGGCGGCCGAAATCGAACGTTTATTGGCGGCAATCGCTGTGGCGAGTGCTGAATCGAGCCTGCGGGCGGAACCCGACTACGATCTGATCGACGATTTGGTTGCCGAAGCCTATCGCGCAAAAATCCTGAGCGCGTGACCCGTCAGCCCAAAAAAGCCTGGACATTATGGGCCCCTGCGGCCGTCCGCAGCCAAAGGGCGCCGGTGCGCCGTTTCAGGGTACAGGCGTCGAGCGGGATTTTTTGCAGTCTCAATCCTTCGGGCCAAGGAGGGGGCCAATCGGGGACGAGGGAAATCCCCAATCCCTGATCGACGAGGACCGCGATCGCGTCCAAGGAATCGAGTTCGAACCGTTGGCGCACCCGGATCCCCGTTTGGCGCAGATACGTATCGGCAAGACGCCCCCCCATTGATGACGGTCATAGCGCAAGAACGGTTCGGTGCGCAAAAGCGCGTGCGGATCGGCCGCCGGAAGGTCGGCAGGGGCGATGATGACGAGACTATCCTCGCGCAAAACGCGCCAAGCGCAGGTTTTAGGCAGGGCGAAATCCGGTTCGATCAGGATCGCCGCGTCGAGGTCGCCGCCCAGAACCTTCGGATAGAGATCGCGCGACGTGCCGGGTTCGATGAACACATCGAGACGCGGCAGATCGCGATAGGCCCGTTTCAGCAATGTCGGCAGCAAGCCGGTCATGGCCGTTTCAATCGCCCCGATCCGCAATTCCCCGGCGGCCTCGCCGTCGATGGCGATGGCGCGCAGGCCCCGGATATCGTGTAAAATCGCCCGCGCCCGCGCCACGACCCGCCCCCCGATCGGCGTCGGGGTGAGGGTGCGTCCCGCCCGCACCAAGAGTTTGCTGCCGATTTCGGCTTCGAGGGCCTGAATGCGCATGGCAAGGGCGGTCGGCGTCACATTGAGCGACCGTGCCGCCTCGGCAACGGACCCTTTATCGACAATGGCAATGAGACTTTCGAGAAAGCGCGTTTCCATAGTGAAGTTTTTCTACTGTCTAATACAATAAAAATCCATCTTTTTTTGATCATGAGCCCCCCCTACCATCGCCTTGTCACAATAAGATCGGAGCGTATGGTGGATCTCGGACTCATGGGAACGGTGGCCCTGGTTTTGGGCGGCGGCGGGGGGTTGGGGCGCGCGATCAGCCTTGGTCTTGCCCAAGAGGGGGTGGCGGTTGCCATCGGCGATATCGATGCCGAGGCTGCGGCACGGACCGCCGCTGCCGTGCAGGCGATCGGCGGCACGGCCTTGGCCCTGTCATGGGATCTGGCCGATCTTTCCGTCTGTGCCGACCGGATTTGTGCGATCGAAGCGGCCTTCGGTCGCATCGATATTCTCATCAACAATACGGGTGGACCGCCCCCGACCCCGGTTGCCGGTCAGGATGCCGCCCTTTGGCATCGTTCCTTTCAAGAGATGGTCTTGTCGGTGATTGCCGTCACCGATCGTATCCTGCCCGGCATGCGCGCCCGTCGGTGGGGGCGCATCGTCACCTCGACCTCGTCGGGGGTCGTGGCGCCAATCCCTAATCTGGGTTTGTCCAACACGTTGCGCCTCTCTCTGGTCGGTTGGTCGAAAACACTGGCCCGTGAAGTGGCCGCAGACGGCATCACCAGCAATATCGTCCTGCCCGGCAGAATCGCGACGGATCGAATCCATTTTCTCGATAGGAAAAAAGCCGAACGGGAAAACCGCGCCCTATCGGACGTGGTCGCCGAGAGTACGGCGTCGATCCCCGTCGGGCGCTATGGAACGCCGCAGGAATATGCCGATACGGTGACATTCCTCGCCAGCAAACGCGCCGCCTATATCACCGGGTCCGTCATCCGGGTCGATGGCGGCTACATTGCCAGTATCTGACGTGTGCTTGAGGAGACGATGATGGATGTACTCCCCCTTTCGGTGGGTCTGAAGGACGCCTTGGCCGGCGTTACGACGGCGAGCCTGACCACGATCTTGCTGAAAAAAGGGTTGCGCAATGTCTGGGTGCGCGGGGCTGCCCCCATCCGGGCGGGGCAACCCCGGCGCGTGGGACGGGCCTTTACCTTGCGGTTCGTGCCCGCGCGTGAAGATTTGGCAACCCCGGAAAGCTGGGCATCGCCGATTTCAACGCGCAGCGCCATCGAGGCCATGCCCGATGACGTCCTGGTGGTGGCCGATGCCATGGGCATGACCGATGCCGGTATTTTCGGCGATCTTCTCTGTGCCCGGATGGTGAAGCGCGGGGTTGCCGGTCTTATCACCGATGGGGTGATGCGGGATAAGGCGGGGGTCTTGGCGACGGACTTGCCGGTTTGGTGCCGAGGTCAGGCGGCCCCGCCATCGGTTGCGGGACTCACCTTCGTCGCGTGGCAGGAACCCGTCGCCTGCGGCGGTGTCGCCATCTTTCCAAATGATGTGATCGTCGCCGATGACGACGGTGCCGTCGTGATCCCCCAGGCGTTGGTCGACGAGGTTGCCGCTGCCGGGGTCGAACAAGAACGGTTCGAGGCGTGGATCATGACGGAAATCGCCCGGGGGGTTCCTTTGCCCGGTCTTTATCCCCCGAATGCCGAAGCCCGTGCCCGCTACGACGCGGCGATGGATCGCAAACCATAGGTCGGCCTCCGGCATACTATGGGTTTGTCCTCCGGCACACTATGGGTTTGGCCTCCGGCAATGGGCTCAGGCACTAGGCTTTAAAAGAATCAAGACAAGAAAACCGTTCCAGGGAGGAACAGACATGTCCGAAGCCACGATCGGCGCATTGGAGCGCCGAACCGTTCGTAAAATCATCCAACGTCTCATCCCGATCGCCATCTTTGGATATATGGTCGCCTATATCGACCGATCCAACATCTCCTTTGCCGCCTTGACCATGAACCGGGATCTCGGTTTTTCCGCGTCGGTTTACGGGCTTGGGGCGGGGATCTTCTTCATCGGATATTTGATGTTCGAGATTCCGAGCAATCTGATGTTGGAACGGGTCGGGGCAAGACGCTGGATCGCGCGGATCATCGTGACGTGGGGGCTTGCATCGGGCTTGACCGCACTCGTTACCGGGCCGATCAGTTTTTACGCCATCCGGTTTCTGGTCGGGGTGGCCGAGGCCGGATTTTTACCCGGCATGGTGCTTTATTTTACCTATTGGTTTCCTGCCGCCTATCGGGCGCGCGTGTTTGCGGCGCTTTATTTTGCCCAGCCCATCGCCAATGCGGCGGCATCCCTGTTTTCCGGCCTTATTCTTGAGATGGATGGGCTGTTGGGGCTGCGCGGTTGGCAATGGATTTTCATCATCGAGGCCTTACCGGCGTTTTTATTGGCCGCCATCGTCCTGCGATGGATGACCGATCGACCGGACGATGCCGATTGGCTGTCGCATGCGGAACGGGGGTGGCTTGTCGAAACCCTGGCGCAAGAGCGCAGGTCGGCAGACGCGGTCGGGCCCAAAAGCTGGATCGCGGTCTTTGCCGATGGACGGGTCCTCGCCTTATCCGTTATCTGGCTCGGCACGGTGACGGCCAATTACGGCGTGGTCTTTTTTATGCCGCAATTGGTCCAGGGGCTCGGTCATTCGATGGCAATGACCGGGGTCATCGCCACCATTCCCTATTTGGTCGGGGTGCTTGGGCTTGCCGCCTGGGGTTGGTCGTCGGATCGGGTACGGGAACGGCGGTGGCATCTCATTGTCGCCAGCGTGTTGGGGGGCATCGGGCTTGCCGGGGCGGGATGGTTTGGAACCAGCCCCTGGTCGGTCGTGGCCATGTCTGTTGCCATGTTGGGGCTTTATGGCACGCGCGCGGTCTTTTGGGCTTTGCCCGCCTCTTTCTTGACCGGGTCTTCTGCGGCGGCTTCGTTTGCCTTCATCAATTGCCTGTCGCAAATCGGCGGTTATGCCGGTCCAGTTCTGGTCGGTTGGATCAAGGACGAGACCCATAATTTCGAAATCGCCCTCTATTTTCTGGCCGCATGTTCGTTGTTATCGGCAATCGTCGCCCTCATCCCTCTCACGATCTATGGCCGGGTTCGCGCCTGAGTGCCGATCGGTTTCGTATCGAAAGCGATTCTCGGAAAGGAAATCCCATGCGGATCAAGGCGGTTGTCGAAAAAACCCTCAAGGTCGACAGTGCCGTGCGCAATGCCCGCGTCGATCTAAGCCAGATGACCGTGACCGTTTTGGCACTCGTCACCGATGTGATCGAGGCTGGTCGACCGATCGTCGGGTATGCCTTCAATTCCTTCGGCCGCTATGGCTGCGGCGGTCCCTTGCGCGACCGCTTCATTCCACGGTTGTTGGCGGCGGACCCGGTTGCGTTGTTGGATGAAACGGGGCGGAATTTTGATCCGCCCCGCATCCAAGCCACCCTTTTGGCGCGTGAAAAATCGGGCGGTCATGCCGAACGGTCCATGGCGCTCGGCACACTCGACATGGCCTTGTGGGACATCGTCGCCAAATTGGAAAGACGCCCGCTCTATCAAACCCTAAGCCGACGATTTGCCCAGGCATCGCCCGTTTCGCCAGGGCCGGTGCAGTCGATCCCGACCTATGCGGCCGGTGGTTATTACGCAGAGGGCGACGGCGTTCAGGCGATTGCCGATGAAACGCAGCGATGGCGCGATCTAGGCTTTATCGACATGAAGATCAAGGCCGGTGGCGCCGATCTTGGGCTTGATCTCAGTCGGATTGAGGCCGCTCTTGGCAGCCTTGGCCCCAAGGGACGGCTTGCGTTGGATTTGAGCTGCGCATTTACCGGGGATTCGGCATTCGAGTTTGCCCGAACGGTGCAGGCTTACGGGCTTTGGTGGTTGGAGGAACCGTGCGATCCGCTTGATTATCGTGGTTATCACGAGGTCGGTCAAGCTGGCCTATCCTTGGCCTTCGGTGAGAATCTGTTTCATGCCAAAGAATTCGACCATTGTCTTACCTATGCGGATTTCGCTTGCCCGGTGATCCTGCAACCGGATCCGCCCCTTGCCTATGGGGTGAGCGGCATGCTGGATGTAATCGCGGTTGCGCAATGCCATGGCCTTGGACGCGACGCTCTCTATCCCCATGGCGGCAATATGATGGCCTTGCAGGTTGCGGCGGGATTGGGTCTGGCGGCGGTCGAAGCCTATCCGAACCAATTCGGCATTTTTGGCGGTTTCAGCGACGAGGCTGTGATCGCCGAGGGGCGGGTGCGGCTGCCGACGGCCCCCGGTATCGGCTTTGAAGACCAACGTTTGCTCTATCCGGTTTTGGCCGATCTCGTTGCCGATGCCGCATAAACTGACACCCGAAAGGGCTGTCGGATCATCACCCTTTAGATAAAGGATAAAAATATCATGCCGGATGCACCCTTAACCCTGGCGATCATCGCACCGGGCGCCATGGGCAGCGCGCTTGCCCGCCGCGTTATCGCTTCGGGTGCCATCGTTCTGACCAGTACCCACGGACGGGGGGCGGCAACATGCCGTCGGGCACGCGAAGCCGGCATGGTTTCGGTCGAGGATGAGGCGATTGTGGGGGCCGATATCATTCTATCGGTCGTGCCGCCAGCCGAGGCACTCGGCCTTGCCCATCGCTTGTCGGCCCCCTTGGCGCGCGCAGAAAAAAAACCGATCTATGTCGATTGCAACGCCGTCAATGTCGCGACGATCGCACAGATTGCAGGTGTGATCGTCCAGACGGGGGCCCCGTTCGTCGATGCGGCCATCATTGGGTTTCCACCAAAACCGGATACGATCGGTCCCGCTTTTTATGTCAGCGGGTCTCATGGCGGCGCGCTCGCACTGTTGTGCCGGTATGGGGTGGATATTCGGGTGATGGATCAAGAAATCGGTGCCGCATCCGCCTTGAAAATGTGTTACGCGGGCTTGGCCAAAGGATTGACGGGTCTCGGTGCCTTGATGGCGATGGCGGCTGCAAGGACGGGTTCCTCGACGGCACTGCGTGCGGAGTTGGCCCACAGTCTGCCCGAGATTGCTCAGCGGCTCGATCTCGCCTTACCCGATATGGTGCCGAAAGCCTATCGTTGGGTTGCAGAAATGCACGAAATCGCAGCATTCATCGGGCATGACGATCCGACAAGCAAGATTTTTACGGGATTGGCTGCGGTGTTCGAACGGATCGCACACGATGAAAAACAGGATCAATCCGCCATTCAGGCGATCCAGGTTTTTCTTCAATAACCCGCTTACTCGGGCAAAAAGCAAGAAGGCGTCAATCTTAACGTTGAACCCTTCTTGCTTCCATCCCCTATTTTAACCGTACTCCAGGCGAAAATGCGCAAAAATTTAATCATTTTTAAGATTATCACGGCCTCAAAAAAATAAACTCATGTAAATTCATGGGTTATCTATTTATTAAAAACAAGTAAATTTTGTTTTATTGTATGAAGACAGATATAATTAAAATGATTAATGGTTTTTAATTTAAATAAAATCTAATAAAATCCATTATTTTAATATATTTATCTGACGTATGCTTTTTTAGTATATTTTATCGTCTGAGGTTAGTTCCTGCTCAGCTTCACGTGAATGTTAAGCACTCGTATCAAATTTAAGAAGTTTTTTAAGGGTGATATCTGATGATGAGGCTATAAAGTGTATATGCCATTGTAGGAGGTACCACGGTACCATGTTTGAAGAATATCAACAACGCGTGCAGGGGACGACGATCGACTCCTCAACGCTGCTCTCCACGGATTATTTTAATCTGTTCAATGAAGTCATTATGTTACTGGGCATGCTGCCGGATATGCCGGATATGCTTGAAGATGTCGAGGCGTGGCGTTTCAAGACGTATCAAGAGCATTTTGCCGAAAGCGGCCTTGCCTTTGCGCCTTTGGCGATTGAGGCCTATCCCCATGCCCCGGACAATGTTCGTGAAAAATTTGAAATAAATACGGATATTATGCGTAATAAAGTTGAAGATACAAGGGCAGAGCTCAGGGATCTTTTAAATAAAGGGGCCATGGATGCTTTTGGCGATAAAGCCGTCATTGCCTCGATGGAGTTGCAGCTTTTGGTCGATACCGGATCATCCATTGTGCATGGCCAAGGTGCCGTCCTGGATCAAGGGGCCATTGACGATCTCTTTTAGATTATTTGGCTTCTTTTCTATCGAAGGCGGCGCCGGCAAGCTGCCATTGCTTTGCGATGATGAAGTGTCTGGCGAGAAACCGATAGAGTTCGCGCATGGATGCTTCTTTTTCGATTGATTTTTCCGGGATCAGGGTCGACCATTTTCCCAATGTTTCATCCCACAGCATCATTCTGACATGGAGATCGTCCCGGCTTTCACGAATAAAGCTGATCTGGCGGTTCCAGTTTTTCAAAAGACTGATGATTTCACCACTTTGCGCGTCGACCTGATCGAAAATATCCGTGAGTTCGGCAATGGGTTTGCGGATCAAATTATCGATCCGCACCAGTTCTTCATGAATCGAACGATCTCTGCGATAGATTTTCATGAATTCGCCGATTTTATGTTTGATGCTGAGAATATCGCCGAACCGTTCACGCAGGGCTTCGATATAGGAAAGTTCCCGGGCGACGATATCGATACGATCCAAAACATCTTGCCGTTTGTCGCGGCTCAGGCCCAGCCGCTCGGCGATATCGCCGATGGCCTCGTTCACTTTGGCTTTGGTCAACGGATCGTCGACGATTTGCAGAAGATAATTCTGGTCGACCACAACCGATTCATTGCCGGTTAGCCAAGAAGTGATCTGAAACGTGATGCGCCCCTTGGCAATGGCCAGATGATGATCTTGGACGCACCAAGAGGCGGATCCATCCAACAGTTCACGGGGAATGGAATCTCCCGGTCGAATAACTTTCACATATTTCAATCCGGCGATGACTTTATCTAACAAAGCCCCATCCGGCGTATCATCGAGACTGAATTCGATCCGAAGGGATTTAAGCGGCAAATAAGCATCGAGATCGGCAAGTTTGATCGCCATCGAGGGGGCACCGTCAACGGCAACCAAGAACCGCGCATCGGGCGTTCTAAAGACCGGATGCTCGAAATTGAAGTGGGTGCTTCTTTGCTCGGTGATCGGCTTGTCCGCCAATGTCATCACAGCCAACTCTCGTCTAAATTAAACCCGTTCGGATTTTTGTTTGAAAAATATCGATGAGCATCCTGCATCAAGGACGATACAGGCAATAAGGTAAATCAATGGATAAGGCTTGTATCGTGTTCACGTTATTTTATGGTGAGGTCGGTTGTTTTTTCCGTCGATCATTTCTATATGTATTGAACATCAAAATGCCCTCTCTTGAAGGGGGATTATGAAAGTTAAAAAAATGAATGCTTCATATCTTAATTTCATCGAAAGTTTTTCCCCTGAAAATAACATACACGCATCATTTATCGCCTTTGCACGACAGAATTTACCGACGGATCTTGATAAACGAATTTTTGACCGTATGGCAAGAAAGTCCGGTATTGTGAGACGCGGATCGGTTCTTTCTTGTGATGATCTTGATCAGGATAATAAAAATGCATTTTATTTATTAAATAATTTCCCATCGACAAAAAAACGTATGGAGAAATATAATAATTCAATAGATTATGTATTATCTTCTGTTATAAATAAATTATCTGGTAAAGTAGATTTTTTGAAAATTACGAATATAATTATCACAACATGTACCGGATTTTCTGCACCTTTTATAGATTTATTCTTGATTAATAAGTACAAAATCAATGAATCAGTCGAAAGAAACGTCATTGGCTTCATGGGGTGTTATGCTGCCATAAACGCCTTGAGAATGGCAGACCATATTGTACGATCAAATCAAAACGCTAAGATATTGATTGTGAATTATGAATTATGTACGATTCATTTACAAAATTCTTTTGATAATTTAGAAAAAATCCTTTCATTTATGATTTTTTCCGATGGATGTTCAGCATCGATTGTTTCTTCTAATAAAATTGGTATAAGAATAGATGATTTTAAGACAATTTTATTTCCAAAAACAGAGGATTTAATTACGTGGCAGATCGGCGATACCGGCTTTGATATGCATCTTTCAAGTCGGGTACCGATTGAACTGCGGACGCATTTGCGCAATTATCTGCCATTGATCCTAAAGGGTGCACATAAGGAATCCATCGATCTTTGGGCGATTCATCCGGGGGGACAATCGATCTTGGATGCCGTTGAGCAGGGACTGGATCTTACGCCCGATGATCTGGGGCCATCACGAGAAATTTTAGCGCAGAACGGTAATATGTCATCGGCTACGATTATGTTCGTGCTCGAAAAAATGCTAAAAACACGTGATGCCTCTGGTTTGGGTGCTGCCATGGCCTTTGGTCCCGGCTTGATTGCAGAAACCATGTTGTTTGAGAAATTGGATTGAGCGATGCGCGCACGCGATTTTTCCAAAAGGTCGGAACAGGCCGAATTAATGGATGATCTATCCGTTGATTTCACGGAATTTTCAGACTGTCTCAAAGCATTGTCGCAGGTCAATCGCTTGACGTTGGCGCGCCGTCCAACCCTGGATTTTATGCGGAAGATCAGAGCTCGGGCTCAGGGCAGTGCGACGCCGTTGCGGATCTTGGATGTGGGATGCGGTTATGGGGATATGCTGGTTTTTTTAGAGAAATGGGCCAATAAGAATAAATTTAATCTTGAATTGATTGGGGTTGATTTGAATCCCCACGCAACAAAAGCGGCGCTGGATGTCGCACCGAAAGACAGTAAGATAAAATTTATAACGGCGAATGCGCTTGATTTTACGCAATCAAATGACATTGATGTGATTATCTCATCGTTGTTTACCCATCATCTGTCGGATCGTGATATTGTTCACTTCATTCAATGGATGGATAGAACGGCAAGACTGGGGTGGTTTATCAATGATTTATATCGTCATCCCATCGCGTATTACGGTTTTTTTGTCCTGAGTAGGCTCGGCAATTTTCATCGTTTCGTGCGCCATGACGGCCCCGTCTCGATTGCCCGATCCTTTCGTGTTGCGGATTGGCAAAGACTTGTGCGGCTCTGCGCTCTAGACGGTACCCCAATCACCATCGTGCGATGGTTTCCTTTTCGTCTTTGCGTCTCTGCGATGAAATCCCCATGACCCATCATGATGCGATTATCCTGGGTGGGGGGCTTGCCGGATCGGCCATTGCGACATGGCTTGCCGAACGCCAAGCAAACGTTCTTGTGCTCGAACGGGCACAGGCCCCGCAAGATAAAGTCTGCGGCGAGTTTTTGAGCCGGGAAACCCGGCTTTATCTATCGTTGTTGGGCCTTGATTTGCCTCGCTTGGGGGCGGTGCCGGTCTCTCATTTGATGCTTGTGCACAAAGATCAAGTGATTGAAGAAAAGCTCCCCTTCGAGGCGTCCAGCCTTTCGCGCAAAACATTGGATGCGGCCTTGTTATCCCGTGCCGAAGCGGCCGGGGCTGCCGTGCACCGCGGCGCGCGCGTCCGCAAACTGATGCAGGATGGAGCAGGCTGGCGGGTTGAGTTGGACGATGAACGGGTCATGTTCAGTCAGTCGGTTTTTTTGGCGACGGGCAAGCACGATCTACCGGGGTGGAAGCGACGGAGTGGGATTCAAGAAGATCTCGTCGGTTTTAAACTGCCCTGGCGGCTGACGGAAGACGCGACACGACGCCTGTCCGACCGCGTCTTTTTGGTGCTGTTTAAAGGGGGCTATGGCGGGATTGAACCGATTGAGCGGGGGGCCGCCAACCTCTGCATTCTGATCCGCAAATCGCGTCTGGCCGAACTCGGCAATCAATGGCAAACGGTGCTGGCGGCCATCAGGGCGGAAGTGCCGACATTCGATGGTTTGATCCAGGGCGGACGGCCGTTATTGGACCGTCCGCTTGCGATTGCCGCCATCCCTTATGGCTATGTTTGTTGGCGATCCGACGGGCCGTGGCGTCTGGGCGATCAGGCGGCGGTCATACCGTCGTTTGCAGGCGATGGGATGGCCATCGCACTCCATAGCGCCCATCTCGCGGCGCAATTCTGGCTGCAAAACAAAGATAGCGGCACCTATCAACGCCAATTGTCACGCGACGTTGCCGGGGCCGTTTATCTTGCAAGCGCGCTCTCCCTGGCTTTGGTACGGGGGGCGGGTCAGACTGGTTTGATGCGCTTGGCACAATGCTGGCCGGAACTCATCCCAAAACTTGCCTTGCAGACACGGGTGCCCGATCGGGCGCTCAGGCGAATGGGTATTCTGACGCCGTGACGGCGTAAAAGGCCCCAAGCTTATTCGTCATTTTCGTGCGCTTCGAACAACGTGCTGAGGTGGGTTTTTAGCGGATCGTCCTGACCCGGCAAAACCTTGAAGAAAGAATGGTGCGTATTTTCGGCGATCGGAATGGCGGCCAATAACAATTCCGTCCCGGTATCGGTAAGTTCGAGATAATGGGCACGGGCATCGTCTGGGGCGCGGACCCGGACGATCAATTCTTTGGCGACCAGGGTTTTAACCACCTGACTGATCTGCATCGGGTGAATTTTTGCAAACCGCGACAGGGTGGCTTGAGTCAAGGGGCGTCCGAGGCGCGTATGCCAGCCGAGACAGCCGATGACGACGAATTGCAGATGCGTAAGCCCGGTTGGTGCCAAGGCCGCATCGAGATGGCGTTGCCAAGCATGACTGAGTTGCCAGAGCATGAACCCGATGGAATCACCGGGTTTGCGCAGGCTCGATTGTTTCAGCAATGTATCAATCCTGTCTTCGATCGATGGGTCCGAACTTGGGTTGCCAACGCTGGTCATGCTTAATGTGCCCCACTTAAATCGACGGCCTTTGAAGGTTTACGCAACAAGGCTACGGAAATCAGACTGATTAATAAAGCCGAACCAATAATAAAGAAACAATCAGAATATGCCATCACGTATGCTTCTCTGCGCACCATATTACCGATACGTGTAATTGCCTTCGTTTGTGCTATATCAGGAGATATTGCTGCGGGCAGCATTTGCTTTGTCATGATGCTGATCCGTTCTTGCAGGATCATGGCATTCCCCCCCATCCGTTCGGACAGTTCGGAAAAATGAAAATGCTCACGGATTGTCGTAAATGTGGCGAGCAACGCAATCCCGATGGAACCGCCAAGATTGCGCATGATATTAAACAGAATAGAGGCAGCCCCCATATGCTGTGGCGGCATCGACCCAGCCGTCAGTGCCGAAAGGGGGGTAATGATGAAGGGCTGACCCAACGCGCGAACGAGCATCGACATGTGCAGTTGGTCGGCGGCTGTGTCATGGGTCATAAAGGCATTCATATAACAACTTGCCGAGAATAAAGAAAACCCGAGCCCTACCAGAATTCGACCATCCACCAAAGCCATCAATCGTGGCACGAAGGGCAGAATGACCAGTTGGGGCAGGCCAAGCCACATCAGCACCTCGCCGATTTGCAGGGCGTTATAACCCTGAATCTGCCCTAAATAAATTGGGATCAAATATATCGAGCCATAGAGGCCGATACCCATCGTTAAGGCGCAAAAACACCCGGCAGCGAGCGACCGGTTCCCAAGAAGCCTGAGATTGATGAAGGGATCCTTACGGGTTAAGCCTAAAATGATCCAGGCCGTAAGACCGATTGCGGCTGCGACGGCGCAGTTGCGGATCATGTCGTTTCCGAACCAATCCTTGCGTTCGCCTTCTTCGAGCACGATTTCAAGCGCACCAAGCCCGATTGTCATCGCAATGATGCCGAACCAGTCGCCCGACCAAAACCGCGCTAGATTCATGGGACTGCGATCAATTCCGTAAAGAATGGCACCGGTTAGAATGAGGCCAGGGACGACGTTGATATAGAAGATCAGGTGCCAGGACCATGTATCGGTCAACCAACCGCCGAGTGTCGGGCCGATCGCCGGCGCAAACGTGGCGGACATACCGAATAGGGCAAGTCCGATCGATCGTTGGCGTTCCGGCAGACGGGTCATCACGATGGTGAGGGCGGCAGGGATAAGAGCGCCGCCGGTAAAACCCTGACCGATCCGAAACAAAATCATTTGATCGAGAGATTGGGACAAGCCGCACAGGATGGAAAAACCGACGAAGAGTAAGGCGCTTCCCGCGAGATAGAGCCGAAAGGAGAAAATTTCAGCCAAAAAGGCGGTCAGAGGAATGACGACGATTTCAGCCACAAGATAACCGGTTGAAATCCACGTGCCTTCATCCAATGAGGCGGCAAGCGATCCTTGAATATCGCGCAAGGACGCATTGGTGATCTGAATGTCGAGAATAGCCATGAAGCCACCCAAGACCCCGCCCAATACAGCGACCCAGTCCCGAAAATTTGCCGATTGTTTCTGCATTTTTTGCGCCATCGTCCGGGATGTCATCGTTTGTCTGCCCTGTAGTGGTCGGCTTCATAAACCGTCTTCGTATCGATATTGACGGTTGCCGATAGGCCCGGGCGGACTCTGCTGACCAGAGGATCGGCAGGATCCAGTTTTATTTTTACAGGCACGCGCTGGACGATTTTGGTAAAATTACCAGTTGCGTTTTCCGGTGGCAGCAGACTGAATTGACTGCCGGTGCCGGGGGCGAAACTCAGGATCGTGCCGTTAATCGTGCGATCGGGAAACGTATCGATGGTGAGTGTTACCGGCATACCTTCACGCATGTGCGTGATCTGGGTTTCTTTGTAGTTCGCGATCAGATAAACATTTTGCAGCGGCACGATCGACATCAGGCGCGTGCCGGGTTGGACATATTGGCCAACCCGTGCGGCCTTGTCGCCGACGACGCCGTCGCTTGGGGCCGTAATGCGGGTATGTTCCAGATCCAATTCGGCCTGTTCAACCCTGGTGCGGGATGCCGCCAATGTCGCAACCGCACGATCTTTGGCAATCCGATAGGCTTCGAGTTGTTTTTTTGCAGCTTCTTGCGAGGCCTTGCTGCGCGTGACCGAAGCCTGGCGGGCGCGGAGGTCGGATTCCGTTTGTTGGGCGCGCTGGATCGTGCCGTTCCCATTCGTCATCAGTTGGCGATAGCGTTCTTGTTCTTGTTGCGAAAACTGCAAGGAAGCCTGGTTCGAGGCTAAATCAGCAGCGCTTTGTTCGATGATCGATTGTTGAAGGGAAATTTGGGCATCGGCCGTGCGCAGATCGGCCTCGGCCGCAAGAAGATTGGCCTTGGCAAGGGAAAGGGCGACTTGAAAATCCCGATCGTCAATCTGGACCAGCAAGTCACCTGTGTGGACCTGTTGATTTTCCTCGACGCGGACTTGGGTAATGATGCCAGTAATTTTCGGTGCCATGACGACATTATCGGCGGCGAGATAAGCGTCGTCAGTCGTTTCAATGAAGCGCCCAACGGTCCAATAATGCCAGCCTGCCCATCCGACGGCGGCAAGGCCGCCAGCGATGATCGCCGTCACCAAGAGGCGGCGCATCCAGTTGACTCCCGTGTTGAGATCCGGTGTCGATTGGGCAATATCGGCCATGCTCAAGGATTCCTGACTGGCGCAGCAAAAAACCGGCTGCAGAAGGGGTGGATCATACTATATATCTTTATTTTTTTCATCTTTTTCCGTGTGTATTTTAATCAGAAAATAGTTGCCGAGATAGATTTCCCCTCTGAAACATCAAGCAGCAAAACAGTTAAATAGCGCCATGAGGAAAAAATCAGTGCGCATATTGGGGGCATACGCGCAATCCATTCTGAACAGCCACGTCGTCCCGCAGTTTAGTGGGTGTGCCAAGGGCAGCATGGCGGTCGGTCGGCAAAACGGCACTGCGTCCGAAATCCGACGGTCGCTGGGCGGCCGGTAGGTCCTGGGATAAGTGACGGGCCGATCCGATGCGAGAACGTCCCGATAGATCGCCAACGTTGCGAGCGATAACGGCGATGGGCACCGAAAGTCCCGCAGGCAGGCAAAGCGCGGTTTCGACCGTAACGAACCTGTCTTGGACAGAAAAAGATCGAACGAGAGGAGACATGCGGTCACTCATCGGGGCATTGGCGGTACCCCGAAGCCGCGGCACCCTACGTCATCCTGCATATCTGGGGCGCAGCCATCAGGATCGCTCGGACTATAGGCTAAAATCTATCGCGCCGCAAAAATATGTTCTGCATAACCGCTGTGCCGGGGTATGGGGTCCGAAGAGGGGTACCCGCTTGTCGCTCACAGGCTGATGTCCGTCGACGTCACGGTGACCGGGATGCCGTTGAGCCCGGCATTGCCGCAAACGGGATCTCGCCTGTGCGTGTCGGTAAGATCGTTGATATTGACCCCCGCCACGGTCTTGGCCACGGTCAATTGGGTTGCCTCATCTCCATGGCCCCAACCATGGGGAAGGCACACGACCCCTTCCATGACGCTGTCACTGATGGTGAGGCGCGTTTCTATCGATCCAACGCGGGATTGAACCCGAACCGATTGATCTTGATCGAGACCAAGGCGGGCCGCATCGCGCGGATGCATCAGCAACCGACAGCGATCCTTGCCTTTGACGAGCCGTGGCGCATTGTGCATCCAGGAATTGTTGCTACGCAAATCCCGCCGTCCGATCAAGACCAGCCGCTTGCTTGGCGGGGCGAGGAGGCTGTGTTCGGCCGCCGCCAAGGCCGCGATCAGGATGGGTGGCGCGCAGACGATGCGACGATCGGGATGCATCAGTCGTTCTGGGAAAGAGGGCGAGAGCGGCCCGAGATCGATCCCATGGGGATGATGGCAAAGCCGGTCGAGCGACAGGTCACCCCCATGGGCGGCCCCATAGGGACCCGCCTGTAAGGCGGCATCGATCATACGATCGGGCGACACGGTCGGGCGCGCCGTCTGGCCCAGTCTTTCGGCAAGACGGCGGCCGAGATCGGCGCAAATCTCCCAATCGTGCCGCACCCCTTCTGGTTTGGGCAGAACCGGCTGATTGTAGCGCGCCACGTTGCGTATGGCGAATATATTGAAAATCATGTCGTAATGATCATGTTCCAAGGCCGTGGTGGTCGGCAGGATGATATGGGCGTGCCGGGTCGTTTCATTGCGATAGAGGTCGAGCGATACCATGAAATCGAGGGATGCCAAGGCCCGCTTCATCTGCCGACCGTCGGGGGTCGACAGGGCCGGATTGCCGGCAAGCGTGATGAGGGCGCGCACTTGGCCCGGCCCCTCGGTCAAGATTTCTTCGGCAAGGGCGGCAACCGGCAATTCGCCCAAAGATTCCGGCAAGCCCGACACGCGGCTTCGCCACCGATCGTAACCGCCGCCGCGGGACGATTGCACGACATCGACGGCGGGCTTCGTGACGAGTGCGCCGCCGATCCGGTCGAGATTGCCGGTTGCAATCATCAACACTTGAATGAGCCATTGGCAGAGCGTGCCGTGCTGCTGGACGGAGATGCCCATCCGTCCGTAAATAACCGCGCGCTCTGCCGTGGCGAAATCCCGGGCGATGCGCCGGATGGTTTCGGGATCGAGGCCCGTACTGACGGCTGCCCGCTCGGGTGTGTAGGGTACTGTCAAGGGGGCAATCTGATCCCACCCCGAAAGAAAGGGGGCAAGGTGTGCCGGATCGTCCAACCCTTCGGCAAAAATCACATGCAATAGGGCGAGTAGGAAGGTCGCATCGGTTTCGGGGCGAATGAAATGATGTTCATCGGCAAGTGCCGCCGTCTCGGTGCGCCGGGGATCGAGCACGACGAGCCGCCCGCCGCGCGCCCTCAGGGTTTGAAGGCGGGCCCCGACATCGGGCACCGTCATCAAACTGCCGTTCGAGGCGAGCGGATTGGCCCCTATGACCAGAAAATAATCCGTGTGATCGATGTCCGGGATCGGCACCAAAAGACTGTGGCCGTACATCCAGGAGACGATTAATTGATGGGGCAGTTGATCGACAGAGGTGGCCGAGAACCGATTCTTGCTGCGGATCGGGGCCAGGAGGGCGTTGGCATGGGTCATCAGGCCGTAATTATGGACGTTGGGATTGCCCTGATAGCTTGCAACCGCATCGGCGCCGTGGGATTGCACGATCGCGGCCAGGCGATCGGCCGTCTGGTCGAGGGCCTCGTCCCAGGAAATTTCTTGCCATGTATCGCCGACCCGGCGCATGGGCGCGCGCAGGCGGTCGGGATCGTCTTGAAGATCGCGATAGGCAACGGCCTTGGGACAGATATGGCCGCGGCTGAACGGATCCTCGGGGTCCCCCTTGATCGTCAGGATGCGGCCCTCTGCGCGCGTGATGGCAAGACCGCATAGCGCCTCACACAGATTGCAGGCGCGATAATGAGTCGTCATCCCCGAATGCGTGCCGCCATCCATCACCGATCCCCCCTGATTTTTATCGTTATGGGGTCTATTAGGCGCAAGTTTTCGCGGGGCGGTCAAGTCGGGACGGGGTTTTTTCGCGCTCTTCCAGGCGCGTTCTTCACCAAAGATCAAGGATTGGGATTTAAAGTGAGGTCCCTTGGTCGAAACGGCCAAGATCGCGGCTTCGTTTCAAAGCGGCTTCTTTCCTAAAAGGATCATCATGTCGATTTCCCCGATCTCTTCGCCCTTTATTTCCTTGTCCGCCCCGACGACGGCGGCGGGGGCCGTGGGCCAGCAAAACGCCAATCTCAGCACCGAAATCGGCATCGCCGGCATTCGCGACGAGATCAAGCTCAGCAAGGAGGCGGTTTCCCTCTTGCTCGGCGACGGGTCAAGCCCGCAAAAATCACCGACGTAGCCTCATCGCCCGCGATCATCGCCTTACGGAAAGTGCGGCTCGCGTTTTTCCTTGATGGCGCGCAACCCCTCTGCGAGTTCGCTGCCGCCAAAGACCGCGAGGTGGTCGGCGAGCGCCTGGGCATGATCGAGGGTGCCGGCCGCCGCCCGGTCGATCGTCCGTTTCATGCCTTGAGTGGCGTGGGGGGCGTTGGCGGCCAGTTTTGCGGCAAGGGTGCTTGCGGTCTCGTCGAGGCGTGCCGGATCGATCGCCTGGTCGAGATAGCCGCACGCCAGAAGGGCCGCGGTATCGAACGTCTCGGCCAGCATGAAGATGCGCTTGGTCGGGCCGACGCCGAGACGCTGGACCGAACGCTCTAGGCCGGATGGATAATAGAGCATGCCGAGACGGGCGGCCGGGACGTTCAATTTCATCCCGGCAACCCCGATCCTGAAATCGCAGGCAAGGGCGAGATCGACGGCCCCGCCGTAGATATTGCCGTTGATTGCCGCCACCGTCGGGATGGGCAGAGCGGCCAGTTGATCGACCACCGTGTCGAAACGCGGGCTCGGGATCGTGCCGCCGGTTAAAGACGCAAGATCGAAGCCTGAGCAAAAACTGGCCCCGCCCGCCGTCAGGACGAGGGCGCGGATCTGGCTATTACCGGCAATTTCCGCAAAAAACCCCTCCAAGGTCATGAGATCGGCTTGTTCCAGTCGATTATGACTGGCGGGCCGGTTTAAGCGGATGATCGCGTGGCGATCCGTTACGACGAGGCTGGGGGTCGTCTCATCCTTCTTCGATGTCTGCATCATCGGCCCTTAACAACGACTGATCGTAAAGGCCCCCATCTTAGTCTTAGATTGACTTAAAAGCCATCGAACAAGACCGGCTCGCTGATACGATAGCCTTGGGCTGCTGGAAAACGGGCTTCGATCCTGCGTCTTGCGTTGGCGGCGTCGTCGCCGCACACGAGATAGCGCTGACCGCTGTCGGGATCGACCTCGTCATACCCTTTGCGCACGATCACCATCCACGGCTGATGGGTGGATTGAATGAGTTGATCCAGGACCGTAATGGTGAGCGGTAGGCGATTCTGCGTAGCCGTGAGCCGTACCCTTTTATCGGCGAGTTCGCCCTGGCGTTTTTCGATGAGATGGTCGATTTCGATTTTTTTTGCTTTTTTGGCTTCTGATTGCATCGACATGGCTTCGATATCGCGCCGGGCAATCTCGATCTGTTGATTCATGATCCTAATCGTATCGGGGACGGAGCCAAGCCGGATTCTCAAGGTTTGGATCGTCACGAACGCGACTGAAACGACGATCAGATCAAAGACGATCAAGGTGCCGAGCAAATTGGAGCCGTCGAGTCCCATGGTTTACCCCGCGTGATGCCGTGTTTCATTCGTGCTCGCGGCCCGTATCATGCCTGCGCCTTTTCAAACGGGGCAATCCGTTCGGCAATTCTGACATTGAAGCCGTCGCCTTCGACAAATCGATTTTGCGCAACGGACAGGGCATTGTTCTGGTTGCGCGCAAAGACTTGAAGCAACCGCGGTTTCGTCCAAATTTCCCACTCGATACCGGCGATCGTGCCGGGTGCTATGGTCCTGCGCGAGCGGGTGACGATGAAATCATAGGCGCTAAGTCCGGGGGCGGGATGGCCGATGACGAAAATCATTTCATAGACTTGTTTGGGCAGTTGGGCGATCTGTTGGTCGACGCGGTTCAGATCTTTTTCGATTTGTTCCAATGTTTCCGAGGCTTGATAGACCTCTGCCTCGATTGTCTGGAGTGCGACCCGCATTGTGTTGCGTTCAGAGCGCGTATCCTTGATCAGATTGGCAAGATCGGTGAGCCCGTGCTTTTCCTCGAAGGCGCGGATCATGGCGCCTCGAACGGACAAGCATCCGATGATGAGGAATAAGCCGATAATCAGAACGATGGTGAGTAAAATGACCATGCTGTTTCACGCCGTGTATCTGTATCTGTTTGAGTATGCGCCGACATGAAGTTCAATCCACTTGATATACGATCGCCGCCAATTTGGCACTGAAAACCTATCGATCCCTTTTTTATTGCCGTGATAGGCGGTTATTTTTTTGATAAATTGAATTTCAATAAAATTTTGGTTAAATTTATATTGACGATAGTGTAGCACAGCAAAATTTAATGAATTATTTAGTTGATTGTCGATTGGAAATAAAAAATGGAAGAGGTCGTCACGCAATCGAAGGTGGGAATAAAGATCAAAATACGCGTCAAACCCGGATCATCGCGCAATGCCGTCTTGGGTATTGGCGAACAGGCAGGTGAGGGGCCAATTCTGGTCATCGCCGTCTCGGCACCGCCGCAAGACGGCAAGGCCAATGAGGCGGTCATCCAACTCTTGTCGAAGTGTTGGAAGATCGCAAAATCGCGCATTCATGTCGCGAGCGGTCCTGCAAGCCGCATTAAATTGATCGAAATCATCGGCGACTCAGTGTCGCTTCTCGATCAAATTAAAGGGTGGTTGTTAACAATTCCCAAGCTATGATCCATCGACGCCCCGTTTGCCTCGCTTCAGGGATTTTGTGGACCGTGTTCCGATTGATGCGCTTATTTCTGCTGGTCGCGACCGTGCTGCCGTTTGGGTTGCCCCTGCGCGCGGCGGAGGCCACCAAAATCACCATGACGTGGGACCATGAGGAACGAACGGCCTGGCTTTATCAGCCGCCCGCCGCCGATGGACCCGCCCGGTTACACCCTTTGGTGATCGCCCTGCACGGGGCGGGCGGCGATCCGATCGGTTTTGCCCTGACGACGGGTCTTACGGGATTGGTCGATCGCGATGCTGCGGCCGTTGTCTTTCCCGAAGGGTTGAGCGTGCCGGAACGTCAAGGCTGGCGGGCTTGGAATGCGGTTTTTTGTTGCGGTCCGGTGGCCCGGATGCGGGTCGACGATCAGGGGTTCATCCTGGCGCTGATCGATCGGTTGGTGGCGGATCACGCGATCGATCCGCAACGGGTCTATATAACCGGCCTGTCCAACGGCGGCATGCTGGCCTATCGGCTTGCCGTGTTGGCGCCGCAAAAGATTTCCGCCATTGCCGTGGTGGCCGGCACGATCGGGGGGACGGCCGGTCTTGGCGCCTTGCCGATCTCCCTTGCGGCTCCGGCCAAGCCCGTTCCGGTTTTGGTAATCCACGGTCGTAAGGACCCGTTCATTCTGTATGATGGGGGCATTTCGCGTCGGCTCGGCATTCCGGGTCGCTTTACGATTTCAGTCGAGGATTCCCTGCGTTTCTGGCGCAAGGCGGATCAATGCGCTCCATCCCCGACCGTCACGCATGAAGCCGATGGTCAGGTGGAGGATGCGCTTTGGGCGCGTTGCGCCGAGGGGGCTGCGGTCGAATTGCTGGCCTTGCGCGATATCGAACATCAATGGCCGGATCTCCTGCCCGATGCCATGGGGAACCCGGTCCCGGCCTATACGCGCGTTTGGGACTTCATGCGCCATTATCGGCGGTGATGCGGCGGGGCCTGTGCGCTGTCGATACCGTCCCGCTTTCGGTGGGGGGCTGGTATCTCTGTTTATTCGATGATGAAGTCTTCTCAGAAAACCCGGTCCGTGTATAGTGCCTCGCCACTCCCATGCATCCTGGAGGCGGCATATGCAGATTAGAGAAGCCTTCACATTCGACGATGTCCTGCTGGTTCCGGCAGCGTCCAATGTGCTCCCGACCGAGGTTACGACCAAGACCCGGCTTACCCGTTCGATCGAGCTTGGCATCCCTCTCTTATCGGCCGCCATGGATACCGTGACGGAAAGTGCGCTTGCCATCGCCATGGCCCAGGCCGGTGGGATTGGCGTCGTGCATCGCAATATGTCGATCGAGGCCCAGGCGAACGAAGTCCGCCGCGTCAAGAAATTCGAGGCGGGCATGGTGGTGGATCCGGTGACGATTCACCCGGATCAGACCCTGGCCGATGCCTTGGCCCTCATGTCCTATCATAAGATTTCCGGCATTCCCGTCGTCGAAGAGGGGACGAAGCGTCTTCTCGGTATTTTGACCAACCGGGATGTGCGTTTTGCCGATGATACTGCAACGCCCGTTTCGGAATTGATGACGAAGGAACGGCTGATCACGGTGCGCGATACGGCGACGCGGGACGAGGCGCGGCGGTTGCTGCATCAGTTCCGCATCGAAAAGCTGCTGGTGGTGGATGGCGATTATCGCTGCATCGGGCTCATCACCGTCAAAGATATCGAAAAGGCCCAGCAATTTCCCAACGCATCCAAGGATTCCCAGGGCCGGTTGCGGGTTGCGGCCGCCACCGGCACCGGGCCGGATGGGGTGGAACGGGCGGCGGCCCTGTTCGATGCCGGGGTCGATGTCCTCGTCGTCGATACGGCCCACGGCCATTCTTCGCGCGTCCTGGAATCGATCGCCAAGGTGCGCCAATTGCGCAACTACACCCAAATCATCGCGGGGAATGTCGCGACCGGGTCGGGGGCGCGGGCGCTCATCGATGCCGGGGTCGATGGGGTGAAGGTCGGGATTGGTCCGGGTTCCATCTGTACCACCCGGATCGTCGCCGGTGTGGGCGTGCCGCAACTGACGGCGATCATGGATTGCGTCGAGGCCTGTCGCGCGGCGGATATTCCGGTGATCGCCGATGGCGGGATCAAATTTTCCGGCGATCTTGCCAAGGCGATCGCCGCCGGTGCCGATTGTGCCATGTTGGGCTCGATGTTTGCCGGGACCGACGAGGCCCCGGGCGAGGTGTTCCTTTATGGCGGGCGCACTTATAAATCTTATCGCGGCATGGGCTCCGTTGGGGCGATGGCGCGCGGGTCGGCGGATCGGTATTTCCAACAGGAAGTCTCGAACAGTCTGAAACTCGTCCCCGAAGGGATTGAGGGCCGCGTACCGCACAAGGGCCCGGTTTCCAGCGTGATCCATCAATTGGTCGGCGGTTTGCGGGCGGCCATGGGCTATACGGGCTGCGCCACGATCCACGATATGCAGCGCAATTGTACATTCATCCGCATTACCAATGCCGGTCTCGCCGAAAGCCATGTGCATGATGTTTCGATCACCCGCGAGGCTCCCAATTATCGCCAGGAGCATTGATCCCATCGTGCGCGTCCCTGCGGTGGCTTTAGCCTCTTTTCACCCGGTGCGCTCATGACCCCCGGTGCGTGCCTTCAGGCGGCGATCGAGTGTCTGACCGAAATCGAGATGCGACGCGGTGCCGCCGACGATGTGGTCGGCGGTTGGTTTCGGCGTCATCGCTTTGCCGGGGTCAAGGACCGCGGGGCCATTTCGGAACATCTCTACGCCGTGCTGCGCCATCGGGCGGCGTTGGATTGGTGGATTGCCCGGTTGGGCGACGGCTATGCCGCCATCCCGTCGCCGCGCACGCGCCTATTCGCCTGCGTCTTGATCTTGCAGGATTGGGATATGGCCGCCCTGGAACGGGCCGCCGACGGCGATCGGTTTCGGGTCGACCCCTTGACTTTGGCCGAACGCAACCTCGCGGCAAAGTTGGTGGGGAAATCCTTAACCCACCCCGAGATGCCGCAATCCGTGCGCTGCAATTACCCCCATTGGTTGGAGGGGGAACTCGAATCCCTGTTCGGGGCGCGGCTTGGGGCTGAAATGGCGGCGCTCAACGGGGCGGCCCCCCTCGATCTCCGGGTCAATCAGTTGAAGGCCAGCCGCAGCGAGGCGCGGGCCGCCTTGGCGGCCGAGGGGGTCGATGCCAGTCCGACGACCCTGTCGCCCATGGGGTTGCGGGTCTATCACCGGATCCCGCTTGCCACACTCGAATGTTTTAAATCGGGACGGATCGAGGTCCAAGACGAAGGCTCTCAGCTTGCGGCCCTCCTGGCGGATGCGCGGCCCGGCATGCGGGTCGTGGATTTTTGCGCCGGGGCGGGTGGCAAAACCTTGGCCCTTGCCGCCGCCATGCGCAACAAGGGCCATTTGGTCGCCTGCGACATCTCGGAAAAGCGCCTTACCCGTTCGGCCCAACGCCTGCGCCGGGCAGGGGTCAGCAACGTCGAACGCCGCCCCTTGACGAGCGAGCGGGACAAATGGGTCAAACGCCACGCCGGCAGTTTCGATCGCGTCTTCGTCGATGCGCCCTGTACCGGCACGGGGACGTGGCGGCGCAATCCCGATGCGAAATGGCGTCTGACCAAGAAAGACCTCGACGAGTTGATCGTCCTTCAGGCGAGCATCCTTGAAAGTGCGGCGCGCCTGGTCAAGACGGGCGGTCGTGTGATCTATGCGACCTGTTCGTTGCTGCCGGTTGAAAACGATCAGCAAGTCTTGAAGTTTTTGGCGCGCAATCCCGATTTCGCCCTCGTGCCGATCCCCGGATTATGGCAAAGTCTGTTCGGCAAACCCTGCCCGGAACCGGATGATATGCTCCATTTGAGCCCCGCCCGCCATGGAACCGATGGGTTTTTCGTGGCGGTCATGGAACGGAAAAAGACGGCGTCGACCCCCATCCCGACTGATGCGGCGGGCGATACCGCCGGGTCGGCGCCTCGGACGGAGGGGTAAGGCGTGATCATTTTGCGTCCCGCCCGCCCGACCGATGCCGAACCGCTGGCGCGGGTTCATGTCGATTCCTGGGTAGCGGGCTATCGCGGTCATGTGCCGCCGGAAATGCTCTCGGCCGTAACGCTTCAGTCCCGTTTGCCCTTGTGGCAGGCGCTGGTGACGGCCCATCGCACCGATTTTCCGACCCTGGTCGCCGCGGAGGTCGACCCGCAGCGTGCGGGCGAAACGGTCGCAGGCTTCATCACCGCCAGTCCGACCGTTGCCGAGAATAGCCGCCTCGATGGCGTCGATTGCGAGTTGCACATGCTGTTCGTCGCCCCGGCCTATCAACGGCGCGATGTGGCAAGACGGCTGTTTTATGCGTTGGCCGCCCAGTTGAGCGGTGCGGGCCATCGCGGCATGGTCGGTTGGGTTCTGGCCCAACCCCAGGCGGATCGATGCTGTCGCGCGTTCGGCGGCACCCCCGTGACCGAAAGCACGATCCCGGCCTTTGGCCAGGCAGTGCGGCAAACCCTTTATCTATGGCCCGATTTGACGCGATTGCCGCCTTTGCCGGGGTGAGCGGCAGAAATCATCACCCCCGCGTGCCTTGTTTCTCACCGGCGTTTCATCCGCGACGATGACGCCTTCAGCCGGAAAGCCTATCGATGTCCGAACCGATGTCACATTTCGCCGATGCCGCCGCATCGGGGCATGATCGCATTCTCATTCTTGATTTCGGCAGTCAGGTAACGCAGCTGATCGCGCGCCGGGTGCGCGAGGCCGGGGTCTATTGCGAAATCCATCCTTTTTCCATGGACCCGGCGAAACTGGCGGCGTTTGCGCCGAAGGGCATCATCCTGTCTGGCGGTCCCGCATCGGTGACGGAACAGGCAAGCCCGCGCGCCCCCGATTGCGTCTTTACCCTGGGCGTGCCGGTATTGGGCATTTGCTATGGTCAGCAAACCATGTGCGCCCAATTGGGTGGGCAAGTGAATACGGGGGCACACCGGGAATTCGGGCGCGCCGTGATCGACATTACGGGGCCCTCGGCTTTGTTCGACGGGCTGTTCCCGCTGGGGTCGCGCGAGCAGGTCTGGATGAGTCACGGCGACCGGGTCGATGCCCTGCCGCCGGGTTTTTCCGTCATCGCGGTCAGCGACGGGGCCCCGTGCGCCGCGATCAGCGACGAGGCGCGCCGGTTTTATGCCGTGCAATTCCATCCCGAAGTGGTCCATACCCCGCGCGGCGCGGAACTGTTGCGCCGGTTCGTGCGCGATATCGTCGGCTGTGCGGGCGATTGGACCATGGCGACCTTTAAGCAAGAGGCGATCCACCGCATCCGCGATCAGGTGGGGGCGGGCCGGGTGATCTGCGGCCTGTCCGGCGGGGTTGATTCGGCGGTGGCCGCCGCCTTGCTGCACGAGGCGATCGGTGCGCAATTGACCTGCATCTTCGTCGATACGGGGCTGTTGCGCGGCGATGAAGCGCAAGATGTGGTGGAAACCTTCAAGGGCCATTATCAGATCCCGCTCGTCCATGTCGATGCGGGGGAGATTTTCCTGTCCCGCCTCGCCGGTGTCACCGACCCGGAACAAAAGCGCAAAATCATCGGGGCGACCTTCATCGATGTCTTCGATGCCGAGGCCAAAAAACTGGGCGGTGCCGATTTCCTGGCCCAGGGCACCCTTTATCCCGACGTGATCGAATCCGTTTCCTTCACCGGGGGGCCGAGTGTGACGATCAAGTCGCACCATAATGTCGGCGGCCTGCCGGCCCGGATGAAGTTGAAACTGGTCGAACCGCTGCGCGAATTGTTCAAGGACGAGGTGCGGGCGCTCGGTCTTGAACTGGGTTTGCCCGCCCGGATGGTGGGCCGCCACCCGTTTCCGGGGCCGGGCCTCGCGATCCGTATTCCGGGGGCGGTCTCGGCCGACAAACTCGCCATCCTGCGCGCCGCCGATGCGGTCTATCTGGACGAAATCCGCAAAAGCGGCCTCTACGATGCGATCTGGCAGGCGTTCGCCGTCCTGTTGCCGGTCAAAACCGTAGGCGTCATGGGCGACGGCCGCACCTACGACCATGTCTGCGCGCTGCGCGCCGTCACCTCGACCGACGGCATGACCGCCGATTATTACCCCTTCCCCCACGACTTCCTCGGCCGCGTCGCCACCCGCCTCGTCAACGAAGTGCGCGGCATCAACCGGGTCGTCTATGATATTACGTCAAAACCACCGGGCACGATCGAGTGGGAGTGAGGGTGGATTTGTAACCTGATGATTTAATAAAACCTATTGAATACCATTAATGATTTTTAAACGTCATTAATGGTATTTTCTATTGTACTTAAATCTATTTTAAAACTTGATAAATAAAATATGATGTGAAGGAATCAGGAATTTATGTATCTGCTCGGTAAACTGCAATGTATCTTGTGTATACATAATAGAAGAAGGTTCGAATGAGTGAAGGCATTGTATGTGCGGATTCATTGTGGCCGCTCAGTGTGAGTTATAAGCTTATTGATAACCAAGAGATGCAAGGTGTTATCCAAACTAGGCCTGGTATTACTACACTCGTCGGACCTAACGGTAGTGGTAAGACTCGGGCATTGCGTGCTATAAAAGATGCATTACAAGGTACAATACACAACCTAATACAAAATGAAACATGGGGATCTATAGCATGGAACCGCAAAATACATTTTCTTTCGGCAGGGCGTAGTAGCCCGTTTGAATCTTTCCGAGCTAGTGTAAATTATCCCCATCAGTTTTCGACTGAGGATGCTGCAATTGGGCAGGCCAATCACCTGAACCGATGGTGGGATTATGAAAGTGTCACAGGCGATTTGATCGTTCTAGATAATCGCCCCGATCTCAAGCTCAAGATTGAAGCACGCTTACAACAATTGTTCGATCGAAGTATAAGTCTCAAGTGGACGCAAAGCGGCATGATCATCAGAATCACCCCCGTAGCAGGGGGTGAAGGTTATGCAGCCAATTATGAGGCAAGTGGTATTCTCCAACTCGTGGCACTGCTTTCGGCAATTCACAATGACGACATCGGCGTGTTGTTGATCGACGAACCCGAAATTTCCCTTCATCCACAGCATCAAGCCTTCTTACTCGAAGAAATGGAACAGGTCGCGGGAGATCCGAGGGACCCCAAGAAAAAACTGATTGTCATTGCAACGCATTCTGCATCGATCCTGCCACTGAGGCGGATCGATGATTTGCCAAAGATTGCTTTCTTCGCATCGGCGCGTCAGGCACCGATCCAGGTCGCGCCCGATGAGGGGATGCTGAAACGACAAAAGCTTGCAGCATTGGTTGCACGTCTGGGCATGACGCATCGTACTGCTATGTTTGCAGAGCACATTCTTTTGGTTGAAGGTCCGAGTGACGAAATCATTGCGTCACAGTTGGCGAGAAAGCTCGGCCTGCGTCTGCTTGCACGCAATGCTCAGATTTTACCTGTTACCGGTAAAGGCGAATTCATCGAGGCAGCCAAGCTGTTTCGCCTAATGCGTAAGCGTGTTGCTCTACTTGCCGATCTTGACGCATTGGCAGACGATAACTCGTTGGTAAGTTACTTCAGTGATTTACCTGAGTCTGTCGAAATTGCAAACAAGGTCGGATGGAATAATCTCGCAGACCTTGATCGCAATCTACGAGATGCTCTTTCAACCTTCATGTCTAACTTCAATGCCGAGACTGATGCAGCGGCTGAAACCTATCTAAACTGGTCGAGCAGGGAATCGAGTGGTCTTGCTAAGCGACGTGTGACGCTAGCGCGTGTCCTTTCTAACCCATCAAGCTTTAGTGGTAATGCGGCAGCCCAAGCTAAGAGTCTATGCACCCGATATGATGCCTTGCTGACATCCTTGGGATCACTTGGATGCTTTTTTCTGCGGCGGGGGGCTATTGAGAATTATTATGAGGCCTCAGATACGCCTGACCATGGAAAGCCAGATCGCGCTGCGATCGAAGCTGCCGGGTTCGAGGCGAAAACTGACAATGATCTCGTAGCACAATATGGCGATGTACACAGTGCATTGCTGCATGCTGCACCTAAACAGCTCATTGATGAGGATCATCTTCTTCGTATGAAACTCGGGGCTATTCTTACTCCAGTGCTCATAGGCATGAAGACTAACAGTAGTGACGCCCAACTGGATGCACTTGCAAGAAACACGATAGGGACTGACGCAACCGTGTTTAAACTTCACAATATATCGACCACGCAGCAGCTGCGGATTCAAGTTGAAATCGCTTCGCGGCTTTTCGAACGGGCTACTTTCCCTTTTGAGATCAGTCCATCAGATAATCCCAACACTATGGTGCCGACAGTATTACCGGGTACTGTGAATAAAAGTTAGTACCTAGTCGCAAAGCGTGTTTTATAACGTGGTATGGATCGGTAGTGTGTTTTCAACCTTATGAAAATATTTGGGTTTTTAGACTAAAGTGTAATCGAGTGGGGCTAAAATGATGTGGTTCGCGGCGTTTCGCAAAATATTGCCACACCGGCATAAATAGCTGAAATCAACAAAAGTCAATCGATCACTATCGGAGCCTATCACCTTGAAGCGATGGAGCGCAGCTTCGGTGTGGTGTTCGCCTTATGGATTAAGGATGCGCGCATGGCGCAAAGCGCCCCGCGATGAACAAGGCCATCTTTGATCGCGACTTTGAATCGCGTGACCACTGCGGTCGTGGCGCGGGCGAAGAAGGTGGGGCTGCCGCTGGAGCCATTCACGGTCCACGATCTGCGCGGGACTGGCTCGACGCTCATAAACGACATGGGTTTCAACAGCGACTGGATCGAGAAGTGCCCCGCCTATGAGGATGGGCGCTCGTTACGTGGCGTCTACAACAAGGCGGAATACGAACCGTAGCGCCAGCATATGCTCCATGAATAGGCCGAAATAAATGGTCGATGCTTGGGTTAATAGTCAAAAGCGCGTGCCGACATTCTTGCTGCCGACGATGGCACTCATGGGTGGACGTGCTGACGCCTGAATACGAATAGAGACGATAGCAGCGCCAACTGTTCAGCCGTTTCTTTAAGGAGGTCGCCATTCCGCCCATCAAGAAAGCTCAAGGGCTCACGCCAACCGAGAAGCATCTAGCCAAGCTAGCAGATGACACGTTTCTGGATCTCTGGTCCTGGCCTAACGTGTTCAAGAAGGCAGGGAAGGAACTATGTGACCTTCTGGTCGTCTGCGGTGACGATGTCTTGATGTTTAGCGACAAGCATATCGCATGGCCGGATGCCCCTTTCGAACTCGCATGGAAACGCTGGTACAGCCGTGCGGTCGGTGAATCTGCCGAACAGATCCACAGGGCTGATCTCTGGTTAAAAAGGAATCCGCAAGCCGTGTTCGCGGATGGCAAATGCAAACAGCCCATCCCGCTGAGGTTGCCGCCGATCGGGCAAAGGCGCGTCCATGGCATATGCGTCGCTTCCGGCGGAGAGCAGGCAGCTTCATCTTACTTCAATGATCCGGACGGCACTTTCATGATCGTGCCGCACCTCCGCGGGGTGGACCATGTTGACTTCACGCTGCCGGGCCATTTGCCTTTCTGCATTGGCGACGTCTATCCTGATGGTCCATTCGTTCATGTGTTCAATATGGCAACGCTTGATCTCGTCATGTCAGAATTCGACACGATCACCGACTTCACGAAATACCTCAACGCGCGTGCAGATCTCATTCGATCGAGAAGGTTGTCGTTTTCACCGAGTGAGGCAGAGTTGGTGGCGAACTATCTGTTGATGATGGAGCCGAACGGGGAGCATCGCTTCCCTATGATCTCGGATATGAAAGATGCCCACGCGGATGCAGATACGGCAATAGCATTTGTGCAGGGCGAATATGCCTATTTAGTCCGCTCTCAGGAATATGAACGGCGACGGACAGCCAACCGCATCTCGTATGAGTGGGACAGGTTGATAGGCCTCTTCACCCACTGCGTCCTGAACGATACCCAATTCCGAATCTTGGATACCGATCCTACGGTCGAGCTAGCGGAACGAGCACTGCGGATTATGGCGAGAGAAGACCGGGTTCAGCGGCGAGTGCTGGCAGAGGAGATCATCGGTGCGCGCGAAGCCCTTGAAACGCAGAAGATGGGGCGGCTTGCCCGGATCGCGGTGACACGTGATCGGTCCACGGGTGAGAAGGTCGCATATGTCTTTCTTGTTCTCGCCGGCGCTGACGCCATGGAACAGGGCGACTATCGCCGTGTCAGAGCAACTATGCTGCAGACATACTGCCTCGCTGCTTTGCACGACGATCGCGACCTGAAACTTTGCGTGGGAATCGCAGTGACGGCGATCTCCGATACGAGCGACTCAGAGGATCTCGTAGTCTACCCTCAACAGGAGTGGACACCGGAGTTGGTCGAAGAGTTGCGCGTAGATCGCGAAAATTTCCAGGTACTGCAAAAACCCCTTGAATTGAAAACCAGGACCGTCCGTGCTAGCAGCTTTCCTCCCGACCCTGCGTTTGAAGGCATAAGCCGTCAGCAGCGTCGCGCTCTGGCACGTCAACGAGCGAAGCAGAAGGGATCGCGACGAGAAGGGTGGCCGTAGTCTAGTCGCTGAATGATAACGATTAGCTGCTACTGGTTTCGTGGACATGGAGATAAGTTGTTCTTTGCTACGGTTCTGTCCGGAGAGTGTAGTATCAGCCTCGATTGGAAGGGGGATAAAATTACCTATCGAGCATCCCAGCCGTCATCGGCATCGATTTAACCCTGCGCGCGCAAAAAAGCGGGCAACCCTAAACGCGCACCCCGTCAAACGTCCGGGTCGCGCCCGCTGCGGCCCTTGTCGCCGAGATCGAAGCGATCGACCAGGTCTTGCAGGGTGCCGATCGTGTGGTGGGTGATGCCCGGCGGGGATTGTTTGCCCTTGCCCGGACGCCCTGGGGCGAAGGCGCGGTCGAAGCCGAGTTTGCCCGCTTCTTTCAGGCGGGCATCGGCCTGACTGACCGACCGGATTTCCCCGGACAGGCCGATTTCCCCGAATACGACCGTATCGGCCGGGACCGGCGTGCCCGACAGGGCCGATAACAGGGCCGCCGCCACCGCGAGATCGGCGGCGGGCTCGCCGATGCGCAACCCCCCCGCGACATTGAGGTAAATGTCGTTACCCGCAATCGACAGGCCGCACCGCGCCTCCAACACGGCCATCACCATGGCAAGCCGCCCGGAATCCCACCCGACCACGGCGCGGCGCGGGGTGCCGGGCGGGGACGGGGCGATCAGGGCCTGAATTTCGACCAGGACCGGGCGCGTGCCCTCCATCCCGGCAAAGACGGCGGCCCCGGTAACGTCGCCGCGTCGTTCGGCCAGGAACAGGGCGGACGGGTTCGGCACTTCGGCAAGACCGGCATCGGTCATTTCAAACACGCCGATTTCGTCGGTCGGCCCGAACCGATTTTTCACCGTGCGCAGGATGCGGAATTGGTGGCCCCGTTCGCCTTCGAAATACAACACCGTATCGACCATATGTTCCAGCACGCGCGGCCCGGCGATGGTGCCCTCCTTGGTCACATGGCCGACCAGGACCAGGGTAAAGCCCACCCGTTTGGCCAGTCGGATCAATTCCTGGGCACAGGTGCGCACCTGGCCCACGGCGCCGGGGGCGGAATCCAACGTGTCGAGATACATGGTCTGAATGGAATCGATCACGACCACGTCGGGCGCACCGCTGCCGTCCAGGGCGGCGGCAATGTCGCGCACGCTGGTCGCACTGGCAAGATCGACCGGGGCGGCGGACACGTCCAACCGGCGCGCCCGCATGCGGATCTGTTCGATCGCCTCTTCACCGGAAATATAGGCGCATTTGAGGGCCGCCCCGCCGCGCCCCAAGGCAAGGGCCGCCATCACCTGCAATAACAGGGTCGATTTGCCGATGCCCGGATCACCGCCGACCAACAGGGCGGAACCGGGGACCAGGCCGCCGCCGCACACCCGATCGAATTCGGCAATGCCGGTGAGACGACGGGGGGCCGGTTCGCCCGTCCCATTCAGATCAAAGAAACTGATCCGGCGCGCCTTGCCACCGGCACCGGTCAAACCCTTGGGGGGGCCCGCAGGGACGGTTTCTTCGACCAGCGTATTCCAGCCGCCGCACGCATCGCAGCGGCCCGACCATTGGATTTGCGACCCGCCGCAGGCCTGACAGACATAATTGGTTTGGGGGCGGGCCATGGCGGATTATCCTTGCGGGGCCGATCAGGCGGCGCGCACTTCCATGCGGATCGGGCCTTCTGCGCGGCCGTGAATGAATTGATCGACATAGGGGTTGCCCGATCGATCGATTTCGGCCACCGGTCCGTGCCAAATGATCTTGCCCTGATGCAACATCGCGATCCGGTCGGCGATTTTGCGCGCACTCGCCATGTCGTGGGTGATGGACAGGGCCGTCGCCCCCAAGGCGCGGACCTGTTCGATGATCAGATTGTTGATCACGTCCGACATGATCGGGTCGAGCCCGGTGGTCGGTTCGTCGAAGAACAGGATTTCCGGTTCCGCCGCGATGGCGCGGGCAAGGCCGACGCGCTTTTGCATGCCGCCCGACAGTTCCGACGGGCTGAGATCGGCGACATCGGGGCCGAGCCCGACCTTGGCCAACGTGTCGATGGCCCGGTTGCGCGCCTCGACCTTGCCCATGCCTTGACCCTGCATCAGACCGAAGGACACGTTGCGCCAAACCGGCAGGGAATCGAACAGGGCGGCCCCTTGAAACAACATGCCGAACTTCGCCGTGTTGCGTTCGCGCGCGGTGCCGCGCAGATTGACCGTATCCACCCCATCGATCCGAATCTCGCCGCGATCGGGGTGGATCATGCCGAGAATCGATTTCAACAACACCGACTTGCCGGTGCCGGACCCGCCGATCACCACCAGACTTTCGCCCTTGGCAATGTCGAGATCGATGCCTTGCAGGACCTTTTTAGGACCGAACGATTTGGCGAGACCGTGAATGGCGATTTTTGACATGGCGGCCCTCAGGCGAAAAAGAGGGAAGTGAGCAAGTAATCGAACAGCAGGATCAAGATCGAACTGGACACCACGGCATAGGTCGTGGCCGCC
>DAISJD010000018.1:0-36777 GCA_036821645.1 Aliidongia sp. | reverse complement strand
GATCGGGGGTGGTGTGGTCATGGTGCCGTCACGTCAAAGAAAGGCCCCGCTCCGCCGACCCGGTTGCCCGTGCGGTCGAAGACCAGAATATCGACGGCGATCGGGGCCTCGTCCAGAATTTCGCGCACGGTCCGATGGGCGAGGGTGGCGATCCGATCGCCCAGCGCCAAACCGGCCCCGTCGGCCATCGTCAGGATTTCGAGCGCCGTATTGGCTGCTGCCGCCCGGTCGGTGAGGGCGACATCGGCCCCGAGATCCGACAATTGCCGGGCAAGCCAGGCCCGATCGATCGTGCTGCGCGCGGAATGCAGATCGCGGGCACCCTGGGCCAATTTCGAGAGTTTGGCAAATCCGCCCGCGATGGTTAGCCGTGGAATCGGATGACGGCGCAGATATTTCAGCATGCCGCCGACGAAATCGCCCATATCGATGATCGCGGCCGGATCGAGGCCGTAATGACGGATGACGGCCTGTTCCGAACTATGCCCCGTACAGCCTGCCACATGGGTAAGGCCGGTGGCGCGGGCGACATCGATGCCGCGTTGGATCGAATGGATCCAGGCGGAACAGGAATAAGGCACGACAACCCCCGTCGTGCCCAGGATCGACAGGCCGCCCAGAATGCCGAGGCGTGGATTCCAGGTTTTTTGCGCCAGTTTTTCCCCATCTGGTACGGCAATTTCGATGATGACGTCGGGGGCAGCCCGATAAATCTCGCAACAGGCCAGGATTTCGTCGCCCATGAGCCGTCGCGGCACGGGATTGATCGCGGGTTCGCCGACGCCGAGCGGCAAGCCCGGTTTCGTGACCGTGCCGACCCCCGGTCCCGCCCGAAAGACGATCCCGCTGCCCGGCGTCCCGCGATAGAGGGTGACGACGATGGTGGCGCCATGGGTGACGTCGGGGTCGTCGCCCGCATCCTTGACGATGCCGACCCGAACCCAGTCCTGACCGTCCGTTACGCCCCGTTCGGTAAGGGCCAGGGGAAAGACGGGCGCTTCGCCTTTCGGCAGGGTAATCGCGACCGTCTCGGGAAAATCCAGGCCCCCGAACAAAACCAGGGCCGCCGCCTTGGTCGCCGCCGTGGCGCAGGCCCCGGTCGTCCATCCTTTTCGCAATTCTGCACTGTTTTCGGGGATGCCCATCGGATTCCAGCATATCAATGTCGGCCAAGCCTAGCGCAAATGGGGCGATGAGGCAAAGTGCGTCTGACCGCAGCCCCTACTTTCGCTCGATCCTGTGCGTTCTCTCTGGGCAGAGGGGGGGCGGGCGATGCTATGCTGATCCCATCGTCAAAGCCGGGAGCCGCCATGCAAACCTGGACCGTCATTCTGGTCGCCGCGTGCTATCTCACGATCTTGTTCGCGATCGCTTGGTGGGGCGATCAAGGACGTATGCGGCCCAAGCCTTGGTTTGCGGTCGGCACATATGCCTTGACCTTGGCGATCTACAATACGTCGTGGAGTTTTTATGGCTCGGTCGGTCGGGCGTCGACGGCGGGGTTCGATTTCTTTCCGATCTATCTCGGCCCGATCCTGCTGTTGGTGTTTTTCTGGCCGGTGATCGGGCGGATCATTGCCATCTCGAAGGCCCAGAACGCCACCTCGATCAGCGATTTCATCGCAGCGCGCTACGGCAAAAGTCAGACGCTGGCCGCCTTCGTCACCTTATCCAGCCTCGTCGCCGTCCTGCCCTATATCGCGCTGCAATTGAAGGCCGTGGGCAGCAGTTTCGATGTGCTGACGGCGCAGAACCCCCTCTATCCGGTCGAAACCCGTTTCGAAGCCGACACACCGTTTGCGGTTGCGGTGATCATGGCGATTTTCAGCATCATTTTCGGGGTGCGCCACATTCATGCCCGCGAACATCATCGTGGATTGATGATTGCGATCGCCTTTGAAAGTCTGGTGAAATTGGCCTGTTTCCTGTCGGTCGGGTTGTTCATCTGCTTCGGCATGTTCGACGGGTTCGCCGATCTGGTCGAACGGGCGGGGCACGATCCGGGGATGGATCATTTGATCCATCCTCACCCGATGCAGGCGGCGTGGCTTGCCAATTCGGTCACGGCGATTTTCGCCTTTCTCTGCCTGCCCCAGGCCTTTCATGTCGCGATCGTTGAAAACGAGGATCAGCGCCATGTCCGCCATGCGGCCTGGCTTTATCCGGGTTATCTGTTGTTGATCAGTCTGTTCATGGTGCCGGTGGCGGTCGCCGGGCGGCTCAGTTTTGCGGCCATGATCAACCCCGACACCTACATGATCACCTTGCCGGTCGCTGCGGGCCATGGACTCTGGTCATTGGTCGCCTTCATCGGCGGCTTGTCGGCGGCGACGGGCATGATCATCGTCGCGACCGTGGCCTTAAGTACGATGATCTGCAACGACGTGGTCTTGCCGATTTTACTGCGCTTCGGTGCGATCGGGGCGCAAACGGATATGGTGGGCCTGCTTCTCTTGGTCCGGCGTGTGGCTGTATTTGCGATCTTGTTCTTGGCCTATCTCATGTTTCGGCTGATCGGCCGGGATTATCCTTTGATGCAGATCGGCCTGATTTCCTTCGTCGCCGTGGCGCAGTTCGGTCCGGCCTTGCTGGGTGCCCTTTATTGGCAGCGCGCCAATGGTCTGGCCGCCCTTTCAGGCATGAGCGTCGGCTTCGTCGTCTGGTTCTATACTTTGCTGCTGCCGTCGGCGGCCCCGTTCTTCGGGTGGGTACCGACGCGGTTGTTGGGGCTCAATCCTTACGATCTTTTGGGCATCGGCGGCATCGATCCGACCAGTCACGCCACTTTTTGGAGTTTGGGGCTGAATGCCGTCTTGTTCGTGCTGATCTCGTGCTTGTCCGGGCAAAGTGCGGTCGAACGGTCACAAGCCCGGGCCTTTGCCACGGTTGCCCCGGCCGTTGGGCGCAATCATCGGGCCTTGACCCTGATCGATGACCTGCGCGCCCTTGCCCTGCGCTTTGCCGGGCCCGACCATGGGGCCGATAGTTTCGACGCCTATATCCGGGCGCGGCGGCGCCGCGACGAGATGCCGGTCGAGGGGGGCCTTGCCGATCTCGAAGATGTGCGCTTTACCGAAACCCTGGTCGCCGGGGCCATCGGTGCCGCCTCCGCCCGCGTCGTCATGGCGGCGGCTCTGCAAGGACCGGCCCTGTCGAAACAGGCGGCGCGCGCGATGTTGGACGAGGCGTCCGATGCGCTGCATTTCAATCGAACCTTGCTTCAGGCAACGCTCGAAAGTCTCAATCAAGGGGTTTGCGTGGTCGATCGAACCTTGAAGATCGTCGCGTGGAACAGCCGCCTCGTCGACCGGTTGGATTTGCCGCCGCTGCTGCTCAGGGTCGGGTTGCCGCTGGCCGATCTCGTGGCTTTCAATGCGGCGCGCGGCGAATATGGGCCGGCGGACTTGGCGGCCTTGATCATCAATCGTGACCGTTCGTCTTTGACCTTTCCCTATGTCTACGAGCGCCAGCGCCCCGACGGCACCGTGCTGGAGATTACTTATAACCGCATGCAGGATGGCGGCTTCGTCGCGACCTTCGCCGATGTGACCGAACGCCATCGGGCGGCGCGCGCCTTGCAGGCTGCGAATGAAGGGTTGGAACGGCGGGTGGCGGAACGGACCCACGATCTGTTGCAGGCGAAAGCGGCGGCCGAGGCGGCCAATGTCAGCAAGACCCGATTTCTGGCCGCCGCCAGCCATGATTTGTTGCAACCCCTGAGTGCAGCCCGGCTTTTTGTCGCGACGATGGAAGAGGCGCTGCATCACGGGCCGGTCGATCGGGCGGCAATGGCGGGTCTGGCCGAACGAGCCGCCCTTTCCCTGCGCTCGACCGAGGAATTGCTGGATGGGTTGATGGATATTTCCGCCCTTGATTCCGGTGCCATCGAGCCCAATCCCCGCGTGATCTCGGTTGGCGATCTTTTGGAACAATTGGCAACCGAATTCACCGCTCTTGCCGCCCAACGCGGGCTTGCGCTCACTTTTGTTGCCTGTCGCAAGGCGATCCTGATCGATCCGCCGTTATTGCGCCGGATATTACAGAATCTTTTGGCCAATGCCTTGCGTTATACCCCGTCTGGGCGGGTTCTGATTGGGTGTCGGGCGGCGGGGTCGATGCTGCGGGTCGAAGTCTGGGATACCGGTATCGGGATTGAGCCTGCCAAGCACGGCGAAATTTTTGAGGAATTCCGCCGTCTTGCCCCCAGTCAAAACAGCGCCGATCGGGGGTTGGGGCTGGGTCTTGCCATTGTCGAGCGCATTGCCCGCCTGATGGGGTGCCGCATCACCGTGCGGTCTTGGCCGGGTCGGGGCAGTTGTTTTGCCGTCACGGTGCCGCGCGCCGCCGCCGCAGTCGGCGGCCCCCAGTCGCCCGCGATGCCCGAGATGATGGGTGAGGCGGGTCTCGCGATTCTCTGTCTTGACAATGAGGGGCCGATTTTGGCCGGGATGGCGGCTCTGTTGGGGGCCTGGGGTCATGGCGTTCATACGGCGACGGATGTCGCCGGTGCCTGTGCGCTGACCGGGATGGGGCGGCCGGATTTGATCATCGTCGATTACCATTTGGATGGGGGGATCACGGGGCTTCAGGCCCTGGAACAGATGCGCGCCTTCTGGGGCGTGCCGGTGCGCGGCCTGTTGATCACGGCCGATCGCAGTGCGGCAATCAAGGCGCAAGCGATGCAGGCGGGGGTCGAGCTTTTGCTGAAACCGGTGAAACCGGCGGCCTTGCGCCGCTATCTCGTGGGGATTTCGATGATACGCAACGACGCACCCGCATCGCTGGCCGGTGCCGCATGAGCCCGGCGGAAGACGGCGCCAATCCCGGACCCACCGATCCTGGACCCAAGATCATCATCGGGGACGATCATCCCTTGGTCCAGGCGGCCCTGCACGGGGCCTTGAGCCAGATTTTGCCCGGCGTCGAGATTCTGGCCGCTGCGACCCTCGATCAGGTTCTGGCGGCGGTGGCATTCGATCCGGCCTCGATCGATCTTGTCCTCCTCGACCTTTCTATGCCCGGCGGCGATGGCGCAGTACAGGCGGGTTTTGCCGGTTTGATGGTGATACAAAGCGATTATCCCGCCGTTCCCGTCGCCATTCTATCGGCCCGGCAAGAGGTGGAAACGATCCAGCGCGCAATGATCTATGGGGCCTCGGGCTATATCCCGAAATCTCTCTCCCTGCCTGAAATGGGGGCGGCGATACAGGCGATCCTGGCGGGTGAACGTTGGACGCCGCCGGGGCTCGTGTTGGATCGATCCGTGGCCGTGAAACAAGAAGAGGAAATCGCCCGCCGCTTTGCGAGCCTCACACCCCAGCAGATGCGGATTTTGAGCTATGTCGTGGCGGGAAAATTGAACAAGCAGATTGCGGGCGAACTCGATATCGCCGAACAGACGGTGAAAGTCCACGTCTCGACGATCCTACGCAAATTGAACGTATCGACCCGAACCCAGGCCGCCATCATGGCAGAACGGTTGATGGTCGGCCGTCCGTCCAGTGTCTGACGATCAGGGTGTCTGACGATCGGGGCGTCAGACCATCAGACGGGCGGGTGGAGGCGGTCCAGACAATCCTGCCACAGGGTCTCTGTCAGGCGGCCTGCGGCCATTGGGCGGGCGAGGGCGGCGGACATGCCGGACCATAGGGGCGAGAAATCTCCCGATCCCTTGGCTTCTGCCGCTTGGCGCAAGGGTTGTACGATTGGGGCGGCCAGCGGAAAGGCGGGGGCTGCGGGATCGATCGGCCCCTGTTCGCGCATCAGGCGATTGACGATGCCGCGCGCGGGCCTGCCGGTAAAAAGGTTGGTGAGTGCGGTGCTATTGTCCGTACTGGCGATGAGTGCGGCCCGGTGATGGGCGGGGATCTTGGCTTCGTCGCTCAAGAGATAGGCGGTGCCGATCTGAACCGCGTTGGCCCCCAGGATCAAGGCGGCGGCGATGCCGCGCCCGTCGGCGATGCCGCCCGCCGCGATCACGGGCACCGTCACCGCATCGGCGATTTGAGGGATGAGGGAAAGGCCGCCTGCCTGGGTCGTGATGTCGTCGCTCAAGAACAGACCGCGATGGCCGCCCGCCTCAACCCCTTGGGCGATGACGGCATCGATGCCGCGCGCTTCGAGAAAGCGTGCTTCGGCGACCGTGGTGGCCGAGGCGATGAGAACGGCCCCGCTTGCCCTGACCTTGGACAAAAGATCATCCTCGGGCAGGCCGAAATGAAAACTGACCACGGCGGGACGCAATTCGACCATGAGATCGGCCAAAGCCGCATCGAACGGGGCGCGGGTTGCGACCGGCACATCATCCTCGGGCGACAGGCCCAATTCCTCGAAATAGGGCGCAAGCCGCCCCTTGAAGGCCGCCGCGCGCGCCGGATCGGGCGATGGCATCGGGTGGCAGAAGAAATTGAGATTGAACGGCCGGTCCGTGACGGCGCGGATCTCGGCCACGGCCGTGCGGATCTGATCGACGCTCATGGCGGCCGCCCCGATCGAGCCCAGGCCCCCCGCCTCGGATACTGCCGCCGCCAATTGCCAGCCGACCCCGGGTGCGATCATCGGGGCTTGAACGATCGGAAACCGAAGGCCAAGGCGGGTGGCGAAGTGACTGTGCGGCATGGCGAGACCCCCTGTGCGGCGCGCGGATCAAATATCGTAGCTATGTTCCGGCATGGTTTGATCCATGGAATAGGCGGGGGCCGTTTCCCGGCACCACCCGACGATTTTGGCCGGAACGCCCACGACCGTGGCGCAGGGTGGGACATCTTTCAAAACGACGCTGCTGGCACCTACTTTGGCCCTGGCCCCGATTTCGATATTGCCCAGCACGGTTGCCCCTGCGGCCAACAAGACGCCGTCGCGCACCTTCGGATGGCGGTTGCCATGTTCTTTGCCGGTCCCACCCAACGTGACCCCTTGCAGAATCGAAACGTCATTGCCGATCGATGCCGTTTCCCCAACCACAAGGCCGGTGCCGTGATCGATGAAGACGCCCGACCCAACGGGGACGGCGGGGTGAATATCGATGGCGAAGAGTTCCGAGACACGGCTTTGCAGGAAATGGGCAAGATCGTGGCGACCATGGCACCAGAGCCAGTGACCGACCCGATGCCATTCCAACGCATGAAAACCCTTAAAATAAAGGAATGGCACGATCGCATCGTCGACGGCAGGGTCGCGGGTGACGATCGCCACGAGATCGGCCATCGCCGCATCCACGATCCCCGGATCGTCCTCGAACGCTTCTTGGACGAGATGGGCAAGGTCGGGGGTCATGAGCGGGGCTTGGCTCAATTTGCGGCTGAGCTGGCTTGCAAGGGCGGCGGCGAAGGAGGGTTGGTCCAGAACCGCATCCTGCATGAAGGGACGCAGCAACCGTTCGCGCGACGCTATCCGGGCGGCGTCTGCGCGAATTTGCGGCCAAAGATCTGGGCGGGGCGCATTCATCGCAGGGCCGGGCGACGCGTCGTCGTGGTGCGATCGTGCTGCAAGCGCACTCTGCAAGGCGATCGGCATGGCAGGCTATCCTCTTCGTGTCGGTTTTCGGTCCCACAAAGCCCGTCATGATATGCCGAACGGGCGACAAAGCCCGTCGCGGCATGCCTGACGGATGACAAAGAGTGTAGAGGATGATGCCGCTAAATCCAGCCCCGAATGACGGAAAACCCGCCTGCGATCCATGCAGGCGGGCTATGCGTTTTCATGCCCGTACCCGGTTTCGCCCGTTACCGGAAGGTTGCGAGACTTTGGCGCAGGCGATCGGCATTATTGTTGCGGGCCTTGCCTTTCAAAAGGACGTCGGATACGGATACGGACCGGCCGTAATAAGCCTCGTTCCAGCGATGGCGCGGCTTGATGATCGACCCATTGAGCGCAAGCCCGCCATAAAGACCGGAAGCCGACGACCAGACGATGATGTCGGCGGCAACCGTGCTGGTCACGGCCGCCTCGGCATTGGATCCCAGGGTCACGATCGAAAGGCCGGCCTGGGCCCCCACCTTGAATTCATCTTCGAGAAACGCCGACAGGGCCTTGTCGCTCATGATGAGGGCGATCACTTCGGCTTCTTGCAGGCCGATCTGGAATCCGACCGAAACCGAGGCGATCGTATAGAAGGCGGGATAGCCCCATTGACCGTCGCCGCCCTTGGTCAGAATGACGGCCTGACCGCCTTCGCCGCCGAAAATGAAGCCGCCCTTCACAAGCGACGGTGCGATCATCACGCCGCGCGCCTTTGCCAGCAGGGTCTTGGCATTGCCGAAGGATTGATCCTTGGCAAGATCGCTCAAGGTGAGGCGGGCGCGATCGACCAGATCCTCCTGATCGCTGGCCGCGTGTGCCGGTTCGACCCCCATGGCAAGACCGAACGGGACACTGGCCAACAGCAAGGCCGACGGGGCACCGCGCAAGAAATGACGCCGGGTGGGACGCGGATCAATCATAACAGATCTCCGAAGGAGCAAAATTCCATAGGCCAAAGAAATGCCTTACTTGCCGCATCCTGGCAAGATAGAACAAGCCGATGGCGAACCCGTGTAATTGACGCCTGGATTGTGGCGAAATGATAGGGGATGCGGGGGGCTTGCTTTTTCTTTTTTGCGACGTTCAGGCGGATATTTCTTGCACGACCGTTTGCACCATTGCCGCAAGCCAATCGGTCGCTTGGTCGTGGGCGGTGCGGTGGTGGCGTAACGCATAGAGCGCGAAATTCGGCAGATCGAGGGGGGTCGGCTTCACGACGAGGCCGAACAAGGCCGCCTGTTTGCGGGCAAGCCGTGCCGGAATGGTTGCAATAAGATGTGTTTGTCCAACCAATGCGATGGCAGACATGAACAGTGGTACGCTGGCGACGATCCGGCGCTGACGGTTGATTTTTGCGAGGGCGGTATCGACGAACCCGGAGAACCCGCCTTGAAACGAGACCAGAACATGATCCTCAGCCAAAAAACCCGCGAGATCGAGCGGGCGATGGCGCAAGGGATGGGTCGGCCCCATGATGGTGACGAAGGATTCATCGAAGAGGAATCGCGTCTCGACATCATCGGCCATCAGGTCGAACCGGCCGATTGCGAGATCGATTTCATGGCGGCGCAGGCGTTCCACAGCCTGTGCGCCGACGGCAAAGTCGATCGATAGCCGGGCCGCAGGGGCCTTGGCCGCCAAAGCCGCGATCAGCGGCGGGGCGATAAGCGATGAGACATAGTCGTTGGCGGCGATGCGAAAGGTGCGGCGAGCGTTCGCGGGGTCGAAACTGTGGTCGTCCCGAACCGCCTGCTCGACGAGGCTGAGGACTTGATCGATGACCGGCAATAGCCTTAGGGCACGGTCGGTTGGTTCGAGCCCGTCCGGGCGGCGGACGAACAGGGGATCGCCAAAGATATCGCGCAGACGTGCGAGACTATGGCTGATCGCCGATTGCCCAAGACCGAGATTGTCTGCGACGCGGGTGGTTTTGCGATGTCGGATGAGATCGCGCAGCACAATAAGCAGGGTGAGATCGAGCCGCCGGATATTATTGATATCGATAATCATCATGAATCGATTTCAGTTATTTTCATAATAGGCCGAGCGTACCGTGTCGTCATCGACAAACCAAGAGGGAAGATCATGCACATTGCGATAATCGGTGCGGGTGCGGTCGGCAAGGCGTTGGGTGGCAATTGGGCGCGGTCCGGCCATCAGATCCGCTATGGCGTGCGCGATCCCGACAATCCAAAACACGCCTCCCTTACGGATCGGATCGCCGGGGCCAGTGTTCATACGGTTGCGGCGGCGGTCCAGGGGGCCGAGGTGATCGTCTTGGCGGTGATGTGGCATGGCGTGGCCGATGCCCTGCAAGCGTGCGGGGATCTTCGGGAGAAAATTTTGATCGATGTGACGAACCCCTTGACGATGGGGCCGGATGGGTTGGGTCTAGCCCTTGGGTTCTCTACATCCGGCGGCGAAACCGTGGCAGCCTTGGTCCCCGGTGCGTTCGTCTATAAGGCTCTCAATCAAGTAGGCAGTGCCGTGATGGCCGACACTGGGGGCTATGGGGTGCCGCCGACGATGTTCGTTGCCGGCGATGAGGCGGCTCATAAACCGTTGGTGATGGGTCTGATCGCGGATCTCGGCTTTGCCCCGATAGATGCCGGTGCCCTATCGGTTTCCCGTCTATTGGAACCTTATGCCATGCTGTGGATCCACATGGTTATGATCGAGGGACAGCCGGGCGACAGTGCCTTCGCTTGGCAAAACCGCAGCAAGGCCGTCTGAGCCCATCTCAGTTTGTTTGCAAGGGCCATGGAAGCGGCCTTTTAATGAAAGGCCGCTTCCAATGAGTCCAACCAGATTTGCGGCTCGCCGAGCCCGTGATAAAGCGGGGGGATTTCCCGTCCCAGCCGACAGAGCCGATAGACGGCTTGCATGGCGGTATGAACCGAATATTCCACGGTGAACACGGTATCCTCGGGCAGTTCGACGAATTCACCTAAAAACGCGAAATTCTGTGCCCCATTGGGGATGACAAGGGGGCGATCGCCGGGGCTGCGCGGGCTGAACAGGGCCGATGCATAAGGCAACATCACGCTGACCACATCGGTTTCGGCGATGATCGCCGTCAATTCGTCGTCGAAGCCCAGACAATGGACGAGTTCGCGCAGAATTTCATGGCCCGTGCATTCTGCCATGGTTTTATCGATCGTCTTGCCTTTGGCGTCGACAAACAGTCCATAGCCCCAAAGCGTATAGGTATCTTTCGGCAGATTGGGAAAGTGCGGTTGATGGGGGACCACGATCGACAGCAGCCAAGGCGCGTGCGGGAATGTCATCAAGGCCCCGGTTCCGGGGGCATTGCCGGAAAATTCGACGATCCGCCGCAATAATCGGTCGCCATGCATGGTCAAGGTGAAAGATTCCCATTTATTCTCGTCGATCGGTCCGAAAAACCGTTCCGGTCGTCCGAAATCGGGGGCTTTGGCCGAGAGGGTTTCCCACAAGGCCCAGCCGCCATCGACACGATCGCGGATCAGGGGTGGGACCGTGTCGTTGCCGCCGAAGCCCGCATCGGCGGTAATGGACCCCAGCGTGACCATCACCAAATCGCCCGCGCCGAGCGGAATTTCCCGCGGCCCGGACGGCGTTGCGACCAGGATGGCGGTGGCGCGCCGGTGGTGAGGGTTCTTGAGATCAAAGCCGATGTCTGTCACCCGCGTGCCCCGTTCGAGGATGACCCCTTGCCCCTGCAACCATGCCTCGATCGGGCGGACGATCGCATCATACTGATTATAGCGGGTGCGCCGGACCCCCGACAGGGTATGGATCCGGGGAAATTCTTGAATGAAGCGCAGGAAATACCGCTTCAATTCGACGGCACTGTGCCAATTTTGAAAGGCAAAGGTGGTGCGCCACATCTGCCAGAAATTGGTTTCGAAGAAATGCGCCGAAAAAAGCGTATCGATCCGCCGATCTTTCAGCCAATATTCCGGTGCGGCCAAAAGACGGGTGAGTTCGATCCGATCCCGGTTGTTGAACCCATAGGCGGCCGCATCCATGATCTGGTGGTTTTGATCGATGAGACGGGCCTTGGCCTCGGTTTTTACCGCCGCATTGAACGCAAGGATGTCGGCGCGCACCGATCGGCCCGGATGATCGAGGGATGGGATCGTATCCAGAAGATCCCATAATTTTTGATAGGCCTCTTCCTCAAGCATCCGGCCGCCACGGGTGACATAGCCGCCGTTCGTGTGCGACCCGTCCAACGCGCCGCCGATCACAGCGGATTCTTCCAGGATATGAACGGCATGTCCCGGCAGTCCCGCATCCCGGATCAGATAGACCGCAGCGGCAAGCGAGGCGATGCCGCCGCCGACAAGCCACGCGCGCTCTACGGATACGGCCGGTTGGGGGGTATTGTGCATCGTCCTTCTTCCTCTATGAGTCTGTCCTATGCCCGGTAATCATGCTGGTTTCGGGGCGATAAGGCCTTGACCTGTGTCATAGAATGCCCGTTATTCCGCCGATCCGGTCGTCCGATGTCGCGTCCCTGATCGCGGGGGGCCTGATTTCTCTTTGAAAAAATTGGATTATTTTTTTCCGCCATATTATTCTGAGTTTTTAGAAGATCATGTGTCTTTTATTGTTTTCGATTGAATTTAAATTATGCATTCCGGGCGAATGTGCCTTGCTTTGCGCGCGGGCCGCAGATCGGTTGCCGCCCTTGTACGGATGATGAAACAGGCTTATCCTGCTCATTATCTGAGCAGTGATTAGGTGTGCCTAAAAAATGACCATTGAGATCGGTCCCATTCGGATTGAAGAGCCGGTGATCCTCGCCCCGATGTCTGGTGTGTCGGATATGCCGTTTCGCCGGATCGTCAAGCAGTTCGGGGCTGGCCTACTCGTCTCGGAAATGATCGCTAGCCAAGCCATGATCCGCCATACTCGTCAAAGTCTGAAAATGGTCGAACGCGCCCCGGAAGAGGCCGTAAGTGCCGTCCAATTGGCGGGGTGCGAACCCGAGGTGATGGCCGAGGCCGCACGCCTCAATCAGGATTTGGGCGCCAATATCATCGATATCAATTTCGGTTGTCCCGTCAAAAAAGTCGTGAACGGCCATGCCGGTTCAGCCTTGATGCGCGACGAGTTGACGGCGGCGCGCATTCTTGAGGCGACGGTGAAAGCGGTATCGATTCCCGTCACCGTGAAGATGCGCATGGGCTGGGATCACAGCCATCTGAACGCCCCCAATTTGGCGCGCATTGCCGAATCCTGCGGCATCAAGATGGTGACGATCCATGGCCGCACCCGCTGCCAACTTTATACCGGCACGGCCGATTGGGCCTTTATCCGGTCGGTCAAAGAGGCAGTAAAAATCCCCGTGATCGCCAATGGCGACATACTCTGTGTTGACGATGCCGTTACCGCACTTGCCCAATCGGGGGCCGATGGGGTGATGATCGGGCGCGGCACTTACGGCAAGCCTTGGCTCATTCATCAGGTCAGTCGGTTTTTGACCCGTGGCGAGCGTATTGCCGACCCGCCGCTTGCCATCCAATATCAAACCATGCTGGATCATTTCGAGGCCATGTTGAGCCATTACGGCGCCGAGACCGGCATTCGTATGGCGCGCAAGCATCTCGCCTGGTATTCAAAAGGTCTGCCTGGATCGGCCGAATTTCGCGCGGCCGTCAATCAACTGCACGATGTAGCGGCGATCCGTGCGCTCATCCGCCAGTTTTACGAACCCTTGCTGCTCGTGCAGGCGGCCTGATGGCGGGACTGGCGGCGACCCTTCCCCCCGTTGCGATCGGTCCCGATCAGATCCTGGCGGCTTTGGCTGCCCCGGTGATTGTGGTCGATCGGATAAACCGCATCGCCAGCGTCAATGTCGCCGCCGAACAGTTTTTCGATACGGGGCGGACGCTCATCCGCGGGGAACCGCTCGCCACCTTGATCACGGCCGACAGTCCGATGTTCGCCCTTATCGCGGCAGCCCGTACCTCGGGATCAAGTGTCGCGGAAAGTGGGATGCTGCTCGAAACCCAAAAACAAGGCAGCCGGATCGTGTCGGTTCAGGCGGCCCCCATGGGCGATCCGCACGGTCATGTCGTGATTTCGGTTCATGAAATTTCCATTGCGGCCAAAATCGATCGTCAATTGACCCATCGACACGCGGCCCGGTCGGTGACGGCCATGGCCTCCATCCTGGCGCATGAGGTCAAAAACCCCTTGTCCGGCATCCGCGGTGCGGCGCAATTGCTGGAAGAAACGGCGGCACCGGCGGATCGGGAATTGGCGAACCTCATCATCGATGAGGCCGATCGCATCCGCGCTCTGTTGGACCGGATGGATGTGTTTTCCGACCCGCCATCGCTCGAACGCAAACCGGTCAATATCCACGAAGTGTTGGAACGGGTGCGAAAGCTTGCGCAAAACGGCTTTGCCCGGCATGTGCGTTTTATCGAAGATTATGACCCATCTCTGCCGCCGGTTCTCGGCAATCGCGACCTTCTTGTGCAGGTTTTCCTCAATCTGGTTAAAAATGCGGCAGAAGCCGTCCCCGAAGAGGGCGGGGAGATCACGCTTTCCACCGCTTATCAGCATGGCATCAAGCTTGCGGTACCGGGAATCGAAAGCCGGGTGCATTTGCCATTGGTCGTGCGCGTTCAGGATAATGGGCCGGGGATACCCGATGACATCAAGCCCCATCTCTTCGATCCGTTCGTGACGACCAAGCATAACGGCACCGGGCTCGGTCTCGCCTTGGTGGTCAAAATCATTGACGATCACGGCGGGGTCATCGAATTCGACTGCCAAAAGCGCAAGACCGTGTTTCGGGTCTTGTTGCCGATGGTGACGCACGAGGGGGCATAAACTATGACGGCATCAACCATTTTGATTGCCGACGATGACCGGGCGATCCGCACTGTCCTGACCCAGGCCCTGGGCCGTCTTGGGCATGATGTGCGTACGACGGGCAATGCCGCTCAATTGTGGCGCTGGGTGAATGACGGCGAGGGCGATCTTGTGATTACCGACGTGGTCATGCCGGATGAAAATGGCCTCGATCTTTTGCCGCGGATCCGAAAATTGCGCCCGGAACTGCGCGTCATCGTGATGAGTGCGCAAAATACCTTGCTGACCGCCGTCAAGGCGACGGAACGGGGTGCCTTCGATTATTTGTCCAAGCCCTTTGACCTGCGCGAACTCGTCAATGTGGTGGAACGGGCGCTGTCGGCGCAGACGACCCCGGTGCCCAGCGTTGAACCGCAGGAACCGGACGAGAAACTGCCGCTTATCGGCCGGTCGGCACCGATGCAGGAAATCTATCGGGTGCTGGCCCGGTTGATGGGGGCCGATCTCACCGTGATGGTGACGGGGGAAAGCGGGACCGGCAAGGAATTGGTGGCGCGCGCGCTGCATGATTACGGCAAGCGGCGCAACGGCAATTTCGTTGCCGTCAATATGGCGGCGATCCCGCGCGAATTGATTGAGTCGGAACTGTTCGGTCACGAAAAAGGTGCCTTTACCGGCGCTGTCGCGCGCAATCACGGGCGTTTCGAACAGGCTCAAGGCGGCACCTTGTTTCTGGACGAAATCGGCGACATGCCGCTCGACGCCCAGACCAGATTGCTGCGCGTGTTGCAGGAAGGCGAATATACCTCCGTCGGCGGCAGGACGCCCGTGCGGACCAATGTGCGCATCGTGGCGGCAACCCATCGGGATTTGCGCCAATTGATCAGACAGGGGTTGTTTCGGGAAGATTTATTCTATCGCTTGAACGTTGTGCCGATCCGCCTGCCGCCGCTGCGCGAACGGGTCGAGGATATCCCGGCTCTGGCGCGGCATTTTTTTGCGATCGTGGCGCGTGAGGGTTTGCCCCATAAGACCCTGACGACCCGCGCGATGGACCGGCTCAAAGCCTATCGCTGGCCGGGCAATGTGCGGGAATTGGAAAATCTGGTGCGCCGCATGGCCGCCCTTTATACCCAAGAAATCATCGATGTGGATGTCGTCGATCAAGAATTGCAGGAACAACAAGCCCCGGCACAAAATTTGCCACAAATTCCGGCCAATGAAGGCATGGGCCAAGCGGTCGAACGGCATTTGCGCGATTATTTCGCCGCCCATAAGGACGGGTTGCCGTCGGCGGGCATCTATGACCGCGTCTTGCAGGAAGTCGAACGTCCCTTGATCACCCTGACCCTGTCCGCAACCCGGGGCAATCAGATCAAGGCGGCGGAAGTTTTGGGTCTAAACAGAAATACTTTGCGTAAAAAAATCCGGGAGTTGGACATTCAGGTGGTCCGGGGGTTAAAATAGGCGACAGGCTGCCGGTTGGCACGGACATCCGATGGATAGCATGATGATTGAGGCGGCTGACACGAACGCGGAACCGATGACGATGCACCGGCGGCTGGCCCGTTGGGCCGTTCGTGTGCGGGTCGAACGCAAGCTTGCGATCGGTTTGATGGTTGCCGCGATTTTGTCGGGGCTTGCGACCTATATTGCCCAGACCGGCTGGTCGCCGGTCGGCGGGCCTGCCCCCGATTTCATACCGGCCCTCCTCACGCTTGATTTTGCCTTGCTCTTGGGCTTTGGCGGCGTCGTGACCAAGCAATTGGTCGAAGTTTGGCTGCAACGGCGTCAGGGACTTGCGGGCTCGCGTCTTCATATCCGTCTCGTCGTGCTGTTTTCCGCCGTCGCCGTGACGCCAACCATCATCGTTGCGATTTTCTCCTATCTTTTCCTGTCGATCGGGATGGAATCCTGGTTCAGCGAAAAGGTGCGCACGGCTCTGTCAGAGTCGCGCGCTGTCGCCCAAGCTTATCTTGAAGATCATCAGGAAAACCTGCGCACCGCCGCCCTCAATCTTGCAGCCGACCTCAATAGCCGCGCCTTTTTCTACATGAACAATCCTGTGGCTTTGAACGAACAGGTTGCCCTCGAAGTGCAGCAACGGTCTCTGACCGATGCCATCATTTTCAGCAAGATCGATGGAAAAATCTTGGCGCGGGCCAGTTTGGCGATCAATCTGCGCAACGATCTCGGCAGTTTCGCAAAGCCGGTCAGCCGCGAGTTGGAACCCTTGCCCGAGTGGGCCTTCGCCCGGGCCGAACAGGGTGAGATCGCGATCATGACTGGGGAAAAAGAAGATAGTGTGCGGGGGCTGATGAAGCTCGAAAGCCTGCCCAATGCGATGCTTTATGTCATGCGTCCGGTCGAATCCCGGGTTTTGAACCATATGTCCGCAACCAACGAGGCGGTCGATCAATATGAACGCTTGGAAGGCGAACGTTCCGGTTACGAAATCAGTTTCATCGTGATTTTCGGGGCCGGTGCGGTCTTGCTTCTCTTGGCGGCCGTGTGGGTCGGGTTGAATTTCGCCACCCAGATTTCCCGGCGCATTTCGAGCCTGGTGGTCGCGGCGGAAAAGGTGCGCAGCGGCGATCTTTCCGCCCGTGCGGACGAATTGGACGAAAATGACGAATTCGGCTCGCTAAGCCGGGCCTTCAACCGGATGACCGGGCAATTGCAGTCGCAGCAGCGCGAATTGTTGGAAGCCAATACCCAACTCGATCTGCGGCGTCGTTTTACCGAGGCGGTCTTGAGCGGTGTGTCGGCGGGGGTGATCGGGCTTGACGATCATGGGTTGATCCATTTGCCCAATCTTTCGGCATCGCGTCTCTTGGGTTTGAATCTGAACGCCTTCTTGGGCCAGCCGCTTGCCCGTGTCGTGCCGGAAATGGCACCCTTGATCGAGTGCGCCCTTAGTCTGACCGACGGTCAAGTCGAAGATCAGATCCGCATTTTAGTCGGCGGCCGGGTGATGGTGTTGTTGGTACAGATTTCTTCCGAACGGGGCGATGGCGAATCCCAGGGCTTCGTCGTCACCTTCGACGATATTACCGAACTTCTCTCGGCTCAACGTAAGGCCGCCTGGGCCGATGTCGCGCGTCGGATCGCCCATGAGATAAAAAACCCACTGACCCCGATCCAATTGTCCGCCGAACGCTTGAAACGCAAATATCTTGCGGAAATCAAAAGCGATCCTGAGACTTTTTCGATCTGTACCGATACGATTATTCGTCAGGTCGGGGATATCGGGCGCATGGTGGATGAGTTTTCCTCATTTGCCCGGATGCCCGCCCCTATGATGAAGCAGGAAGATTTGCAGGAAATCATCCGGCAGGCGCTATTTTTACAGCGAACGGCCCATCCCGACATTCTTTTCGATCTCGAAGCCCCTGACCATCCGGTCGTCGTGACTTGCGATAGCCGTCAAGTATCTCAGGCTTTGATCAATTTGCTGCAAAATGCCATCGATGCGATTCAGGGCCGAGTGCCGGGGGGCGATCCGGCCGTCCCGCTGGTGCCGGGGCGGGTCGTCGTGCGTCTTGGTCAAACGAAAGGGGCAACGGCTCTTGCCGTTGAGGATAATGGCAAAGGCTTGCCGACGGAAGGACGCGAACGCCTGATCGAACCTTACGTCACGACCCGGACGAAGGGCACCGGCCTCGGCCTTGCCATTGTCAAAAAGATCATGGAAGACCATGCTGGCGATCTTGTGATTGCCGATGCGGCAACGGGTGGTGCCGTAGTGTCGTTGATTTTCCCGTTGAAGGCCGATATGGCCCAGAAACAAACCCGCATTGTCCCGCAAGGGATAGGACAGAAAGATCTCCTTGTGACGGAAAGCTTACCCCATGGCGCATGACATCCTGATTGTCGATGACGAAGCCGACATCCGGATGTTGATTTCCGGTATCTTGCAGGATGAAGGCTACTCAACCCGTGAGGCTGCCAATAGTCAGGAGGCCCTGGCCCGGATCCGGGCGCGCCAACCGGCCCTGGTGGTTCTGGATATCTGGTTGCAGGGCAGCGAACTCGACGGGATCGAGATCCTGAAGATTCTGCGCCGGGAGGCACCGGCCTTGCCGGTCTTGATGATATCGGGCCATGGCACGATCGAAACGGCGGTTTCGGCGATCAAGATCGGGGCCTATGATTTCATCGAAAAACCGTTCAAATCCGATCGTCTCCTCTTAATGATCGAACGGGCGATCGAATCGGCAAAGTTGAAGCGCGATCTCGAAGAATTGCGCCTGCGCTCTGGCGTCGATGTCGAGTTGGTCGGGCAATCGAGTGCCCTCAATCAGGTGCGTCAGGCGGTCGATCGGGTGGCGCCCACAGGATCGCGGGTTCTGATCACTGGGCCTGCCGGATGCGGCAAGGAGATTGTCGCCCGTCTGCTCCATGTGCGCTCGCGCCGGGCCGGTGGACCGTTCATCGCGGTCAATTGCGCGACCATGCGCCCGGAACGGCTCGAAATCGAATTGTTTGGTACCGAACCTGGGGCCGAGGGACCGGAAAGCCCGCGCAAAATCGGGATGTTCGAGCAAGCCCATAGCGGGACGCTGTTTTTAGACGAGGTGGCGGATATGCCCCTTGAAACCCAGGGTAAAATCGTGCGGGTTCTGCAAGAACAAGTGTTCGAACGGGTCGGCGGCACGAACCGGGTCGAGGTGGATGTTCGGGTGGTGGCGGCTTCCAACCGCGATCTGTCGTCGGAAATTGCGGCGGGGCGCTTTCGCGAGGATTTATTCTATCGCCTATCGGTCGTGCCGATCCGGGTTCCACCCTTGCGCGAACGGCGCGAGGATATCCCGCAGCTCGTGCGGTATTTCATGAATCGCGCCTCGCAAAGCGTCGGTCTTGGTGCCCGCGAACTTGGGGAAGACGCGATGGCGGCGTTGCAGGCCTATGATTGGCCGGGCAATGTGCGGCAATTGAAGAATGTGATCGATTGGTTGTTGATCATGGCACCGGGGGAAAGCCGCGATCAAATTCGGTCCGACATGCTGCCCGCAGAAATCGGGTCGATTGCGCCCACGGTCTTGCGCTGGGAAAAGGGGGGCGAGATCATGAGCCTGCCGTTGCGCGATGCGCGCGAGGTGTTCGAGCGCGAATATCTGTTGGCCCAGGTTACCCGGTTCGGCGGCAATATTTCGCGCACCGCCTCTTTCATCGGCATGGAACGCTCGGCTCTGCATCGCAAATTGAAATCCTTGGGCGTTTTCAATGGTGAGCGGGGTTTGAAGGTGACCGCCGAATGATGTCATTGCCGCGCGCGGTCATTTTCGATTGGGACAATACGCTCGTCGATAGTTGGGGCACGATCCATGCGGCGCTCAGCCGGATGTTCGTGGCCATGGGCCATACGCCCTGGTCTCTCGATGAAACGAAACAACGGGTTCGCCAATCCCTTAGGGATGCGTTTCCAGCCCTCTTCGGCGATCGATGGCAGGAGGCGCGCACACTCTATCTTGAGGCATTCGAGGCGATTCATCTCGAACGATTGTCTCCCCTTGCCGGTGCGGCCGATCTGTTGGCCAGTTTGCGCGAACAGGCGATCTATTGCGCCATCGTCAGCAACAAGACCGGGCGTCTGCTCCGGCGCGAAGTGGCGGCTTTGGGGTGGGATGACTATTTTTCCGCCGTGGTCGGGGCGGGCGATGCCGTGCGCGACAAACCGGACCCGGCCCCCGTCGGCCTCGCCTTGGCAAAAGGCGGGTTTCACCCTGACGAAACCGTGTGGTTCGTTGGCGATACGGGGATCGATATCGCCTGTGCCCACCGGTCTGGGTGTTATGCTGTTTTAATTGCGCAAGGGGGGGATTGCATGCCGGACCCCGATTACGCGCAATACCAAGCGCAGCTTATTCTGCCGGACTGTTCGGCTCTTAGAACCCGCTTAACCGGCTTTCGATAAGCTGATGATCTGCTCATGCGATCAGCCGCAAGCCCCTTGCGATCTATGCGCATTGGGGGGTATCCTGCGCCAGGGTGCGATGCACAATGAGGCGGTGACAGCGGGGGTGCGTTTTTCTTCATATTGACTTTTGATGTCGTCGATCCTACCTCCGCTTCTGCCGCTGGTTCGATGGGGTTGGGGGCGCGTCGATCTTGGTTCTAGGGCGCATCGTGATCCGATCGGGTCGATGTTGGATCACAGTGTTGGGCCTTTGCTGACTTACTAGGTTTTTTTTGACCCGTTTTGGGTCAACCGCTTTGGGCTTTTACGTCTTTGAACCGGCATCGAGGCCGGTTCCAACAAAATGAAAAGGAAACTTCCCATGTCCGAACGAGCGCAAAATGTGCAGGATGTTTTCCTGAATCACGTGCGCAAGCATAAGATCCCCGTCACGGTTTTTTTGGTGAACGGGGTGAAATTGCAGGGAATTATCACGTGGTTCGATAATTTCTGCTTGTTGCTGCGCCGGGAGGCACATTCGCAGCTTGTCTATAAGCATGCCATTTCCACCATCATGCCGATTCAACCGGTACAGCTTTTTGAAGCGGATAAAGAGGGTGAAATCTAACGGATGACCGCCCCTTCTGATCCGTCGGGTCTTGCTGTCACAGGACGGTGCCTGGTCGTCCATCCTTTCTTGAAAACGGTTCCGTCGGATCAACAAAAACCGATGCGGGCACCCGAGGCGCGGTTGGAAGAGGCCGTTGGCTTGGCCGAGGCGATCAATTTGCAGGTGGTAGCGGCCGAGATCGTGCGTCTTTCCGCCTATCGCCCTGCGACCTTGATCGGGATGGGGGCGGTCGAGACCCTGGCCCGTTTGATCGCCGACCAAGAGATTGCGGTGACGATCGTCGATGCCACGGTCAGCCCGGTTCAACAGCGCAATCTGGAACGTGCACTGGGCTGTAAAGTGATCGATCGGACCGGGTTGATTCTCGAAATTTTCGGTGCACGGGCCCGGACATATGAGGGCAGACTTCAGGTCGAACTGGCGGCCCTAACCTATCAACGATCCCGCCTCGTCCGCTCGTGGACCCATCTCGAACGCCAACGCGGCGGGTTCGGGTTTTTGGGCGGTCCCGGCGAAAGCCAGTTGGAAATCGATCGGCGTCTCATCGATGAACGCACGACCCGGCTGAAACGGGAATTGGAAGAAGTCAAACGCACCCGCGAGTTGCACCGCAAGGCCCGGCAGCGTGTCCCCTATCCGATCGTGGCGTTGGTTGGGTACACCAATGCTGGAAAATCCACCTTGTTCAATCGGTTGACCAAGGCAAGCGTTCTTGCCCAGGATCTCTTGTTTGCGACCCTCGATCCGACGATGCGCACGCTCATCCTGCCGTCCGGGCGCTCGGTCATTCTGTCCGATACGGTCGGGTTCATTTCCGACCTGCCGACCCATCTCGTCGCCGCGTTTCGGGCGACTTTGGAAGAGGTCATCTCGGCCGATATCGTCGTCCATGTGCGCGATGTTGCCCATCCCGACAGCGAGGCGCAAAAGGCGGATGTCTTGAACGTGTTGACGAGTCTCGGTCTTGGGGCTGTGGTCGAGGCGGGGATTGTCGAGGCGATGAATAAAATCGACCTGCTTCCTCCTGATCAAGCGGGGCAACGGCTGGGCGACGGGAGTGCCGTCCCGGTTTCCGCATTGACAGGCGATGGGTGCGGCGATTTACTGAATTTGTTGGATCGATTGCTGGACAAGCAGCATATCGTGCAGTCGTTCGATCTTTCGATCACCGACGGTGCAGGCATCGCTTGGCTCTATCGCCATGGCGAGGTCGTTGCGCGGACGGATGATGACGAGCGGGTCCATTTGACGGTAAAACTGGACCCTGTGGCCTATGATCGGTTTCTTGTGCTGCAAAAGAATACCCCCCCCTCTTCGGCAAGCTGAGGATAGGGTGCCCTAACCGTACCGCGCACGGCCTCCATCGATGGGCCGATGCGCCCCCATATCGACCCCGGTTTCGATCCCGGTTTTGACAAGGACCAAGATGACCCCCGATATTGCGCGCGTCAGCGCTATGATAGAGCAGGCGGCGGCAGAATTCATTGTGCCCCGGTTCAACAGTCTGAGCCATGGTGAGATTGAGGAAAAAGCGCCGGGCGATCTGGTGACGATCGCCGATCTTGAAACCGAACGGGCCTTGACGCCGCAATTATTGGCTTCCATCCCCGGATCCTTGGTCATCGGCGAAGAGGCGGCGGCGCGCAATCCCGGCATCTTGGCAGAGATCATGGCGGACGCGGGGGTCTGGGTCATCGATCCGGTTGACGGGACGGCCAATTTTGCGGCGGGCATTCCTTTGTTCGCGGTTATGGTTGCTTTCATCCGGGGTGGTGAGATTTTAGCATCCTGGATTTACGATCCGATCACGCAGGTGATGGTCGCAGCCGAGGCTGGTGCCGGTGCCTTTCAAGGCAATCGGCGGCTCGGCGTGGCGGCGGCCACCACCCCCGACCGAATGAGTGGCACGATTTCCGTCCGGTTCGGCAATCGGGCTTTGGTCGGCGAAATCGCCCAGCGATCGAACAAGGTCGGCTCGGTGTTTTCCCTGCGCTGCGCCGGACAGGAATACGTCAATCTCGCCGCCGGACGCACCCATTTTGGGATGTATCATCGCCTGATGCCGTGGGATCATGCGCCGGGCCATCTCATTCACCGAGAGGCGGGCGGTTATGGACGCCGATTGAATGGCGACCCCTATCGGCCCAATGTGTTTGACGGTGGGATTTTACTCGCTACCTGTGAAACTGCCTGGCATCAATTGCATGACGTATTGCTGGCCGGGCGCACCACGACGGATTGAGCGTCGTGCGACGAGAAAATAATGGGGGATGGGATGAAAATCGCGTTTATTGGACTTGGGGTCATGGGATACCCGATGGCGGGGCATCTTGCACGAGCAGGACATGACGTCACGGTCTATAACCGGACAACGGCCAAAGCCCAGGCTTGGGTCGGCGATTATGGCGGGGCGTTTGCAAAACCCCCCGCCGAGGCGGCACGCGGGGCCGCCATCGTCATGACCTGCGTCGGCAATGACGATGATTTGCGCCAAGTCGTGGTCGGACCCGATGGTGCGTTGTCGGGCATGGCAGCGGGTGCCGTTTTGGTCGATCACACCACGGCATCGGCCGATGTGGCCCGCGAATTGGCGGAGAAAGTCGCGGCATCCCACGGTTTCTTCCTGGATGCGCCGGTTTCCGGCGGCCAGGCCGGTGCTGTCAATGGTAAATTGACGATCATGGTCGGCGGGGATGCGTCGGTTTTCGACCGGGTTGCCTCGGTTCTGGCTCATTATGGCAAGGCTGTGACCTTGATGGGACCGGTTGGATCGGGCCAATTGACCAAGATGGTAAATCAGATTTGTATTGCAGGCGTTGTGCAATCCTTGGCCGAAGCCTTGAATTTTGCCCAGAAGGCGGGGCTTGATGGCCTGAAAGTCGTCGATGTCATCTCAAAGGGGGCGGCACAATCCTGGCAAATGGAAAACCGCAGCCCGACCATGTTGGAAGGCAAGTTCGATTTTGGTTTTGCCGTCGATTGGATGCGCAAGGATCTGGCCATTTGTTTAGCCGAGGCCAATCGCAACGGGGCCGCCTTACCAGGGACGGCGTTGATCGATCAGTTCTATGCGAAAATTCAGGCGCGTGGCGGCAATCGTTGGGACACGTCGAGTTTGATCGATCTGCTTCATAAGCCTTAGACGATAATTTTTGATTGGTATGCATCAGTCTCTGTGATGCATACCAATGGTTTCTTCTGTTACGTTTCTATATTTTATTATGATCTGGTTGAATTTTATTGATTTTTATTCTCAAAAATATTGTTTTTTTGTGTTTCTATGACTTTTAACCAGTCATTCGATTCGCATGGCCTGACCCTAGCTGTGGTTTATTTTTTTTATTAACACAAAACCTAAAGACACATTAAAGATCGTATTTTTTGATAAAGGTAATTTTTTTTTCTTTTATATAAATAAAATTATATTAAAATTCTAAAATAATTTTCTTAATTGATTTTTAATAAATTCAAATACAGTATAAAACGTTATTTTTTATAAATTTGTTACTGATTAATATTATATTCGTTAATATAAAATAACTTTTCTACAGTTTTATATTTTGTTTTATATTTAGTTTGTTTTTTAATGTAAAAAAAACGTCATTCTGTATGGGGGGCATGCCTATAATTACCAGGATATTTTATGCGTGCTGATGACGCCCGTGAGGCTCTGTCTGATGCGCGCATTTGATGGGGGATGACGGTGGTCGATCAATACGGTACCTGCACAAATATCGGTAATTGTTCAAAGGCAGATGCCCGCCAAAAAGTTGTTTTACCGGTAGGCGACGTGAAACTATGCGATGAGTGCGGGCGTCAGTTGATTAAAGTCGGGACCGTTTCGAACCGGGATATGGAACGGCCTCCTGTGTTCAATCGCATGATTGTAGGTCTTGGGGCGATTGGTGTGGTCGGCATCGTTGGTTTGTCGGTTTTCTGGATGGGGCCGATCGGGGGAACGCCGGCGATGGTCGCCGCTAGCGGCGCAGAACCATCGTCCCCCGTCGCCGCACCTGTGACGCCCTCCGTATCGTCATCGGTTTCATCCTCGGCCCCTGTTCCAACCGTGACCAACGATGTGGTGACGCTCCTGACCTTATCCGGCTCTAACAGTTTAGGATCGACGGTGGCGCGCGATTGGGTTGAGGGTTTCCTGAAACAAGCCGGTTTCAGCAATATTCGGACGGTAAGTACCGACGATCAGGGCTGGGAAATTTCGGGCCAAGAGGTCGGCACGCAAAAGCGCAGTCGGATTTTATTGAAAAACCAAGGCACGCGTATCGGTGTTCTTGATCTGATTGAGGGGCGGGCGGATCTCGTCTTGGCCGATCGCGCGCTTGGCGATCAAGAAGTTGCCCGGCTTGGCGGTAAATCAGAATTGACCGAGGTGCTGGTCGCGATTGATGGCGTTGCCCTGATCAATCACCCGAATAACCCTGTGAATAAACTCAATCTTGCCCAGATCGCCGAGCTTTATGCAGGAAAAATCACCAATTGGTCACAAGTGGGCGGTGAAAATATGCCCGTTACTCTTTATGGCGGCGATTTAAATTCCGGTACTTTGTCATCATTGAAAAATTTTGTCCTAGATCCTGTGAATCTCGACTTATCCACGTCCCTTATTCGTATGCAGGACGAGGAAAGCATGGCTAATTTAGTGTCGCGCACCCCCGGTGCCCTTGCCGTCATCGGCATCGAAAATAAAAACATTGCGAAGATCATTGCGCTTGGTCAAGGACAAGGAAACTATATCCTCCCCAATCAATTAACATTGGCGGCCAACCAATATCCTTTGCCAAGACGATTGTTTATCGATCAAAAAAATAAAACCAATAATGGGATGGCCAAAAAATTTATCGATTATGTTCTATCCCAAAAGGGGCAAGAACAGGTGACGGAACGGGGGCTGTTGTCGATTGAGGAAAATGATGGGTTTAAATTAACCGACAGCCTTGGCGTGCCGTCCTTGTTGGCGTTGAAAAAAACACCGGAACTGCCAAACCTTGCCCAAAAGCCGGAGACGCCGAAACCGGACCAACCAAAAACGGATCCCCTCAAAGAAGCCGCGGCAAAGCCGGTTCCAAAGCCTGAACTGGCAAAGCTTGAACCGGTAAAATCGGAACCGCCAAAGCCAGCGGAGCCGGTCAAACTGCCGACAAAGCCTGAGTTGACAAAATCGCCCGCAGAGTCTGCGACGCTCAAGCCGGACACAAATCGCGAGACGGCACAGAAACCGGAAGCGCCCAAACAAGAACTGCAAAAGCCCGTTCAGACGGCAAAGACGCCCGACCCTGTCGTCGCAAAGCTGCCGGAACCTGCGAAGGAGCCTGAAGCAAAACCGCTCAGCGAGACAACTGTCAGTGCGCGCCCCATCTCGGCCGAACCCTTGGTCTATCCGAAGCGTTTGATGGAAATGGGCCGTGAAGGTATCGTCGAAGTGGATTGCACGGTCGAAACGGACGGATCGACCTCGGGATGTGCGGTGGAAATGATCAAAGGACCGGAAGGGTTTGGCCCGCCCGCCCTGACATTCGCGCAAAAGGCAAAATTCGCACCGGCAACGAAAAACGGGGCCCCGGTGCGGACCGAGCATCACAAGATCACGGTGCAATTCACGATCCGTCAATGAGGGGGCCGATAACGCAGATCGAAATGTCCGCCCCGAAGATGGGGCGGCGGGGTCACGATACCGCCGTTTTATCCGATAAATCTGCCTTTGGTGCTCCGCACGGGGCCTGTGATGTGAAGGCGGGATCAATGTTTGCGATCCGTTGCGTCTCGCATCGTCTTCATGTATGGTCTGGCCCGATCCTGAATTGTCTGTTTGGCTGGAGTGAGCGTTGGCCGATATTTTTACCGAAGTTGATGACGATCTGCGCCGGGAGCGTGCCCAAAAGTTGTGGCAGCGCTATGGCGGTTACGTCATCGGCGCTGCCGTTTTGGTGATTATCGCAACGGGTGTGTTCGTTTTTGTCCGCGATCAACAGCAACGGGCAGCCGAAGCTTTAGGGGCTCAATATACGAAGGCGGTTGAACTGGCTCGTGAAGAGTCCGACAAGGCGGTCCAGGCCTTCGATCAATTGGCGGCACAGCAAGGGGCGGGATACCCCATGCTGGCGCGAATACAGTCGGCCCTCTTGAAGGTCAGGGGTAAGGATCGCGCCGGTGGCATTGCTGCGTTGAAGGCGATCATGGTGGATACGTCCCTTGATGAGGCCTATCGAAGCGTAGCGCGCCTTGTTGCGGGTTATTACGGCCTCGATGATGATAAGCCCGATGCTGTCATAGCCCTCGTACAACCTTTGACCATTGCCCCGAACCCGTGGCGTTTTTCCGCAGGGGAAGTGACGGCTCTGGCTCAAATGAAGGCAGGCGATAAGGCCGCAGCCCTCAAGACCTATCAGGCGCTTGCCGATGATTTGGCGGCACCGGCGACCCTGCGCGCACGGGCAACTGAAATTGCCAATGCCTTAACCCGTTGAGCGTGAACCATTAAGGATATATTCTGTGGCCTCTGTTCGTGCGTTGTGCCTGTTGGCTATAGCCGGATTGACCCTCGTTGGGTGTGATGGTTTCGGGGGGACTGCACGCAAGGTTCCGTTACCAGGCGAGCGGGTTTCCGTGCTGGAATTGGAAAAAGCCCTGGAACCGGACAATGCCCTGCGCACCATTCCGGTTGTGCTGCCCTCACCGACGGCGTTGCAGGATTGGCCGCAAGAAGGCGGTAATCCAACCCATTCGGTCGGTCATCCGTCACTGCCCGATAAAATTGCCGTGGCTTGGCGCGAAAATGTCGGCGAGGGGACATCCCGTTTCGCTCAGATGTTGGCAACCCCCGTCGTCGTCAATGGCGTCCTCTATGCCATGGATTCAACCGCTCTCGTCACCGCACGTAAGGCTAAGGACGGTGCCGTGATTTGGGAAAAATCCATTACGCCTGACGGCGACGAGAGTCAGGCCTGGGGCGGCGGCATCGCCTTCAACGACGGGATCGTCTATGTCGCCACCGGATATGGTCAGGTACTGGCCTTGAATGCCGGTGATGGATCGGTCAAATGGCGCGTTCCGCTTGGGACGCCGATGCGTTCCGCCCCGACCGTCGCCGATAATCGTCTCTTCGTAATTACGGTTGATAATCAACTTTTTGCTCTGTCTACCGAAGATGGCCATCGCATTTGGAATTATGATGGAATCCCGCAATCGGCAGAACTTGCCGGTGGCTCCAGCCCCGCAGTCCAGGGCGGGGTCGTCGTGGCACCTTTCTCATCCGGCGACGTGGTCGCCTTACGCGTTGAAAATGGCCGGGTTGTTTGGACTGACTCCTTAGCTGCAACGCGCCGGTTCGATGCGATCTCGACGATTGCCGATATTCGCGGTCGACCGGTGATCGATCGCGGTCGTGTGTTTGCGATCAGCCACAGCGGTCGCATGGCCGCAATCGATCTTAGAACCGGGGAACGGATTTGGGAACAGGATATTGGAAGCGCCTTTACCCCGTGGGTGGCGGGTGACTACCTTTATGTCGTTTCGACCTCAAATCAGGTTGTGTGTTTGTCGCGCACCGATGGGCGGATTGTCTGGATTACGCCGCTCGAACAGTATGAAAACCCGGAATCCAAGAAGGGACGGATTGCGGTTGCGGGCCCCGTTGTGGCGGGCGATCGCTTACTTGTCGTGTCGTCGAAGGCTGAGGCCTATTCGATTTCGCCCTATACCGGTAAGCCGTTGGGCCTGATCGAATTGCCGGAAGGCAGTTTTCTGCCCCCCATCGTTGCGGATAATACGCTTTATCTCGTCACCAACGATGCCGACATCATTGCGCTTCGTTGAACGCGTTTAAAATTCACGGCCCCGTTCAGGAGGAAAATCCTCTTGAACGGGTTCTTTTTTACTTTATCCGGCCATTTTGGCTGGTTCTCCTTCCCCATGATCCAGTGGTTTTTGGGGGCGGTGACCGGAGGTACTGCCTGTCATGAGTTTTACGGCCGCTATTATTGGCCGACCCAATGTCGGCAAATCCACCTTGTTCAATCGGCTGGTTGGGCAACGCTTGGCCCTGGTCGATGATCGTCCGGGTGTGACCCGTGACCGACGGATCGGCAAGGCGCGGTTAGGCGATCTCGAGTTTATCGTCATCGATACGGCCGGTCTTGAAGATGTTCACGATAATTCTCTCGAATCGCGTATGCGCGATCAAACCGAGATGGCAATGCGCGAGGCCAATGTCATCTTAATGGTGATTGATGCCCGTGTCGGCGTCACACCGATGGATCGTCATTTTGCCGACATGCTGCGCCGTAAATCCCCGGCACCGGTACTGTTGATCGCCAATAAGTCGGAAGGGCGCAGCGGGGTTGCCGGTGCCTATGAAAGTTATGAATTGGGCCTCGGGGAACCGATTGCACTCTCGGCGGAACATGGGGAAGGCTTGGTCGATCTCTTCGATGCCCTGGAACCGTTTGCAAAGGCGGCGACGGCGCAGGCGGCTGCGGTTCCCGAATTGTCGATGCCTGAAATTTCGGCACCGATCATGGGTGAAGTTGGTGAGGACGAGGAAGAGATCGCATTACCGGCAAAACGGGTGCAGATCGCAATCGTCGGACGCCCCAATGTCGGCAAATCGACCCTTATTAATCGGTTGATCGGCGAAGATCGGCTGCTGACCGGGCCGGAGGCGGGGATAACCCGCGATGCGATCGCCATTGATTGGCAGTGGCGTGATCGCGAATTGCGCTTGATCGATACGGCAGGGCTCCGTCGTAAGGCCAATATTGAGGAAAAACTTGAAAAATTATCGGTCAGCGACACATTGCGGGCAATCCGCTTCGCTGAATTGGTTGTTTTAGTGCTCGATTCCACAATGATGTTGGAAAAGCAGGATCTGGCCATCGCCCGGATGGTTGAAAATGAAGGGCGCGCAATGGTCATTGCGCTCAATAAGTGGGATCTCATTGCGGACAAGCCTGCGGCCATGCAGCTTTTACGCGATAGGCTCCAGATCTCTTTACCGCAACTGGTTGGGATTTTCTGTATCCCGGTTTCAGGTTTGACGGGGGCAGGGCTTGATAAGTTGATTGAGGGGGCGCTTTACGCACATCTCATTTGGAACCGACGCGTCTCGACGCCTCGGCTGAATCGATGGTTGGCGGTCGTGCAGGAACGACACCCACCCCCTCTCGTGGGGGGCCGTCGCCTGCGCCTGCGTTACATGACCCAGGCAAATATCCGTCCGCCAACATTTGCCCTTTTTTCATCAAAACCTGGCGATTTGCCGGATTCATATCGACGTTATCTCGTCAATTTGATTAGAGAAGAGTTTGATCTGCCCGGCACGCCTATTCGCGTCATGCTGCGTAAGGGGGATAATCCCTTCGCTAAGAAGGATTGATTGGCATTCCTCCCTCTTTCTATTGTGAAGATGACGCAACTTCACGGTTTTTTCCAAGGTAAGACGCACCATTGGAAAAAACCGTGAACTGTTTGATCGTTAAAAGAGATTTTTTACTGTCTGTCCAATATTCTGACAGCAACTTGTTCATAGAGCGGTGTTAGGCCAATATACTCGTATTTTACTTTATTTTCCGCACAAAACTCTTGAAATGCTTTGTATTCATGTTGACGCCATTCATTATAATTAAAGTACTCATCAAATAAAATGATGGTACCTGGAACAATGCGTTTATTGAGAACATCAAGAATAGTCTTGGTTGATGAATAGAGATCGCAATCAACATGAATAAGAGAGGCGGGACCAGGATGGGTATCGGCAAAACCTGGTAGAGTTTCATTGAACCAGCCAACGATCAATTCAACATTTTGTCTGACATGGGGAAGGGAATCACGTTTAAACGTGCCCTTTTTTTGGTAGGGCGTCCAATCTTCTGGCAATCCTTCAAATGAATCGAAGCCGTATATTGTTTGGTTTGGAATTTTATCGGCAATGTGATTGATCGTTGATCCAGTATTGACGCCAAATTCAAGGATAAGGCCCGTGAACGACAGTTGGGTTGTGACAAAAGGAATCAATTCATGCCTATCCTGAAACCGTGGCTTGCCAAACATGTGTTGTGCGGCATAGAGACTAGAATCTAATGCCATTGCCAGGGGTGCCAGATGGTCTATATTGATAGGTGGTTTATGAGTACCAAGGATAACTTTTTTAACAGCATCAATAAAATTTTGTTCATTGTTGTTTTGTAAGAAGTTTTGTATCGGGTTAATTTCACTCATTTACATCTCCATTGGTTGGTTTAAAAGTTTTACCGTCAGAACATTGTATTGTTTTTGTATTTACATCCCATACATTGCACTTTTGTGATAAAAAGTTCTGCGTGGTTCCATGTTCGATATCAGATTTCAGTCATGTTGTCACTAAACACTCCCGTGAACATAAAATCTCTTCAGATTTTTTCGATCATATCTATCTTGATAAAGTATGCACGCCAGATATTGGTTAAAAATTAATTACGTTCTTTGTGGGACCATTTCAGCATTATCCGCAGTTTGGAGGGCCGTTTAGCGCATTGCGGTTCCGATTTGTGATGGCATCGACCGATTGTGGGGAATGGAGTGGCACGCATCCAAAGCCAAACTCTACCTGTCTTTCCCCTTCACATTCGGCTATTTTCTGCGATAAACAAGGGCTATGGAATAGATGGCTCAGTCTTTTTCGAGGAATCGAAACATGAATTGGTTTTTTTTAGGCAACCAGATGAAAAAATTCACAATGTTCTTGTGCCTCTCTTCCATGATATTTTTATTCGCCTGTGGTGAAGAAAAAAAAGTGGAAAAAAAACCCGATCAAAAAATTTCTATTGCCTTAATACGTCAGGAACTAGATAAAAATGTTATTTTAAAAGATCTTGTAGAAATCAAAGAGATTAAATTAACAAATGAAGTTGTTGAAAATGATCATTATTCAATAGTTGCGGAGTATAATTTTTCTTTTAAAAAATCTTTATCTGATATCAAGCCTATTCAAGAGTTTGTTATGTTGAAGAGTGCTTTTGGTGATTTTAAAGTTGGTGATATTGCAAAAACCAGTGACCCGTACAGTTTTATTAAAAAAGATGGTGTTTGGATGATTGAGGCTGACAAAACATCCCAATCTCAAGATGCATCTCCGCAGCAGAATCCTGCCGGGACGGTGCCTGAAGGGGGAAAGCCCTAGTCATGTTCTGGTATGATCGACTTTGTCATGCCTGCCTCGGATCAGTGTGGCCTTCATTTCTGTGAGTTTTGATGTTTTCAGCCTGGGCAGCAGCCATTGAGCCGCGTCTGTTAATTTTGATCTTAGGCATTGGACTTGACGCGTTGGTCGGCGACCCGCCTGCTCTCTGGCGACAGGTTCCGCATCCCGTCACCTTGATCGGGCGGCTCGTTGCGATTCTAGATCATCGCCTGAATCGTGAAACCCGCAGTTTTAACACACGCCGTGTGCGGGGGGTAATTACCTTGGCGGCGTTGGTCATGTTGGCCTTTTATCTCGGTCTCGTGATCCATGATCTTGCCGTTCATCTGAAACAGGTGCTGTTGATCGAAACTGTGTTTGTGGCGGTCTTGATTGCCCAACGCAGTTTATATGATCATGTTTTACGGGTCATGCAGGCACTCCAGCATGAGGGGCTGGCGGCTGGCCGGTCAGCCGTCAGCCATATCGTCGGTCGCGATCCCAATAGTCTCGATCTTTATGGTGTTGCTCGGGCTGGGATAGAATCACTGGCGGAAAATTTTAGCGATGGTGTGATCGCCCCGATCTTGGCCTATGCCGTGGCAGGCTTGCCCGGCTTGTTCGTGTATAAAACAGTGAACACGCTGGATAGTATGATTGGGCATAAAAACCCACGCTATCTCGCCTTTGGTTGGGCTTCTGCGCGGTTTGACGATTTGCTCAATCTCATTCCCGCTCGGTTTACGGGATTGTTATTGGTGGCGGCCGCCTGTTTTGTGCCGAATGCAACGCCAGGGCGGGCGCTCGTCACGATGATGCGCGACGCACCGAAGCACCGTTCTCCGAATGCTGGATGGCCGGAAGCCGCCATGGCCGGTGCTTTGGGGTTGGCACTTGCTGGCCCCCGACGCTATGGTCTTGATGTTGTCGATGATGCCTGGATGGGCAATGGTAGAGCAAAAGTAACCTATCAGGATATAAGGCGTAGCCTGTTTCTCTATGGTGTGGCGGCACTTATTTTGGTTTTGCTCTTAGCGCTTGGCATGATTTTATTGGTATTTTAGGTGGCATATCAACGTCCCGCATCTACTAATCCTGGGTGATGGTGCAGGTCTCACCGATAGAATCGCGGTGCAGGCTGATTTTGGTTACCATGGGAAGCTCGGTGCGCAGGGCCTCAAAGATCCAAACACCGATCCGCTCAAGGGTCGGTTGTTCCAGACCGTCGATCGCATTCAAAGTTTGATGGTCAAGCTTCAATCTCAGTTCTCGCAAAACCTGATCGATCTCGGCAAAATCCGTGACCCAGCCCATGTCCGGGTCAGGGGTGCCGGCAAGCGTGACGGCGACGCGAAAAGAATGCCCATGCATCCGCAAATAAGGATGACCTTCCGGCAGACCGCTTAGGTGATGAGCGGCATCAAAATGAAATTGTTTCGTTAGTTCAATATGATAAGCCAAGACCGTACTTCCTTTAGGCAATGCCGATCATCTTATGAGTTTGCAGCGAAAGACGCCATTGCGGGTGATCGAGGCAGTAGCGAATGCAGACAGCCACCGTCTGGTCCGGGCCATCCATTGGTTGCAAAAAGAAATGATCGAAATCAAGCTGCAATAATTCTTCCGGGTCGATCCCGGTTTGTGGCCATACCAGTTTCAATTCATCACCCCGACATTGACGGAGGATGGTGTCCGCCTTTGGACTGACGCAGATCCAATCGATGCCGTCGGGGGCTGCGATTGTGCCGTTGGTTTCGACGGCGATGATAAACCCCCGATCATGTAAAGCCGTGATGAGTGGGAGATCCAGTTGCAAGAAGGGCTCGCCACCTGTACACACGACATATTTCTCGCCCGCACGCCCGTCCCAACACGCGTCAATGGCTGCGGCAAGGTCCGTCGCATCAGGGAATTTACCGCCGCCCGGCCCATCCACGCCGATAAAATCCGTATCGCAGAACCGGCATTGGGCTTCATGGCGATCGGCTTCGCGGCCAGACCAGAGATTGCATCCCGAAAATCGGCAAAAAACCGACGCCCGACCGGTTCGCGCCCCTTCGCCTTGTAAGGTGTAGAAAATTTCTTTGACGGCATAGCCCATGGACGGCCCCTTAATCAGGCGGGCAGTCTAGCAAAATACGGTGTTCTCTGGCATGCAGCCTTGCCGTGGGTGGGCTGCATGGCGTTTCTGTGCCGTCCGCGGTCGGGGGGCGACAGAACATCAAATTTTCCGAAAAAAGATTGTGGCATCCCCTAAATGCAAGCCAAATTTCGTGACGCGCGCCCGATTGAGAACGGTGCGATCATCCTTCAGATACATCCAATCATCGAATTGCGCGACAAGGCCGCTCGTCCCGAGTTTGAGGCGGAAATCATAGGTCCAATGAACCGCATTGCCATAGGCCGTCGCCCGTGCCGTGCCCACCACATCATCGGCCTCGCCGTCATACTGGTGCTCGTCCAATTTACGAATGCGCCAGCACCGTCGTTCGGTCGCCCCATCGCTAAATCGGAAATCTTCTGAAAGAATCAAGAGGTTATCGGAAAATTCCCCCTTGATATCAACGATGAATTCCCGTTTGAGACGACCGAAACGATCATGGAACATGCCCCATGCCGTGGTTTTGCCGGAAAAAAACTCTTCCAGTCTAAAGCGTGGTTCTCGGCCGTCGAAATCTTGTATCTTCATTCTCGTTTTCCTGGTGCTTGGTCTTTACCACAATCATACAGAGATCGTGACCAAGAAGAGAATATAAAATTGAATGCATAGGTCTGTAAAGGCGGCGTTTACAAACGCTTTAGCGCGATTTGGCGAACATCAATGTCACCCGTTAAGAACCCGCCTTCGCAGTAGCACAAATAATATTGCCATAAGCGACGGAAGCGTTCGTCATACCCCATTTTCTGGATCTGCGGCCAAGCCTGCTCGAAACGATGCAGCCACGTTTTTAAGGTTCGGGCGTAATCCAGCCGAAAGCCATCGTCGGCAACGAAACTGAGGCCGTGGCGCGCGACCAGATCCTGAAGAACCGTCGGGCTCGGCAACATGCCGCCGGGAAAGACGTAGCGTTGAATGAAGTCGGCACTTTTGCGATAGCGTGGGAACAGTCGATCCGAAATGGTGATCGCTTGGAGGGCGGCCATCCCGCCCGGTTTCAACCGATCGCGGATTGCGGAAAAATAACTGGGCCAATAGGCTTCGCCCACGGCTTCGATCATTTCGATTGAGGCAATACGATCGAATGTACCCGTGACATCGCGATAATCGATCAATTGCAGATCGACCCGGTCAGCGAGACCCGCCTTTTGGATCCGTTCCCGGGCAAAGCTCAATTGAGCGGGCGAAATGGTAATCCCCGTTACCCTACACCCATAGGTTTTGGCCGCAAATTCGGCAAAACCGCCCCAACCGCAACCGATTTCCAGAACATGATGGTCGGGGGCAAGACCCATGATCTCGGCGATCCGGGCATATTTGCGCCGTTGTGCCGTCTCAAGGTCTGTTGTGGGATCGGTATAAATCCCCGACGAATAGGTCATCGAAGGGTCGAGCCATTGTTGATAGAAATCATTGCCGAGATCGTAATGGGCCTGAATATTCTTGCTTGCCCCTTTGCGGGTATTCGGCTTCAAGAGATGCATCAGGCGATTGACGATCTGAAAGAGTGGCCCCCCCAAAATCGCACTCTGACCGAGTGCCGCCTGCGTTGCAGAGCCAAGTTCGATCACTTTGGTCAAATCCGGCGTTTCCCAATCCCCATCGAGATAGGATTCAGCGAAACCGACATGCCCGTTCAAGAGTAATTTGCGCGCAGCGCGATTGCTGGTCAGTTTGATCTCGGCTGCGGGTTCGCACGTCGGTTTTTCAAACCGAAAACGCCGTCCATCGGGCATTTCGACGGTGATGGTGCCGACCGGCAGCCGTTCGACCATAGAAAGCAGAAAACGATTGGCATAAGACAAACCCGCTTTTGACGGGTTGCCGGGGACGGTGCTCATGAACCGGCTCCAAGGAAAGGGCTGTGTGCGGGTGGAACGGGAAGATACGAGACTTCTAGGGGCGGCGGCGGTGGTTTGCGGTGAAAATCCACCCCTTTGCGCCAAAGACGCAGAGCCTCCCAATGAATGCCGACAATCACCTTGAGCGACATGAGCGGATAACGCCAAAAGGTCGAGAGGAGCCCACCATCGGTGAGAGCTCGATAGTCGCCCGCCATGACCGCATTCAGGGATTGACCATCATCGGCTTGTTGGCGAATGGCGATCATCATCGTATCGGCGGGTGGCCTCACCCGGAAATGATAGCGACCGGTTAAAGCGATGAAGGGGGAAACGTAAAATTCTTTTGGGCATTGCTGATCGATGACGTCTTTTTCTGGATCGGACACGGGGGCAAGATAACCGTGCCGTTGACCGAACGTATTGGAGACCTCATAGAAAATAGCCCCGAGCGTCCCATCGACCCCATAACAGAAAAATACCGACAAGGGATTGAAGCAAAAACCGAACAGGCGGGGAAAACACAGCAGCACGACCCGGCCCGGCACCAGATGGCCGAGCCCGCCTGCGACAAGATGCCGTTCGATCCACGGTTTCAAGGGGCTGCCATCGCGAGGACCGATATCCTTGTCGTAAAGGGCGATGAGATTGGGACGATTATGGGAAAAGAACCGCAAACGCCGGTTCCAATTGTCCAGATGGTCGAGATCGATCAGCAGGCTAAAGACGCGGTAGGTAAAATGA
>DAISJD010000017.1:0-38183 GCA_036821645.1 Aliidongia sp. | reverse complement strand
CCGGGATTAGCTTATCTCTGCCGCCAATCTGTCCGAATGAACGGGGCCACCTCTGGTCGTCATTGGCGGTGAACGCGCTCTGCCGGAGATGTTGGCGCGGTGGCATGACCGTATTCATGGTCGCGTTGAGCTCTTTAACACCTATGGACCGACCGAGGGCACGATCTCGGTGACGCGGCAGAGGCTCGCCGCCGCTGCTCGCGATGACTCCGTTGGGCTATCTGTTTCCATCGGTCGGCCAGTTGCCAACTGCACCGTCTATCTCTTGGATAAGCGCATGCAGCCCGTGCCTTTGGACATGCCCGGTGAGATTTATATCGCAGGTGCCTGTCTAGCGCGCGGGTATCTAAACCGCCCCGCCCTGACTGCGGAGCGCTTCGTTGCTTGCCCGTTCGGTCCCCCTGGTGCGCGAATGTACCGGACCGGCGATCTGGCACGGTGGCGGGCTGATGGTGAACTCGATTTTCTCGGTCGGGCCGACGATCAGGTCAAGATCCGGGGTTTCCGGATCGAACCGGGCGAGATCGAGGGAGTGCTTGCGCGTCTGCCCGGAATCGCCCAAGCGAATGTCATCGCGCGCGAGGACCAGCCCGGACACAAACAACTGGTCGGTTATGTCGTGGCTCAGACGGATGCGGCGGCCCCCGACCCGGTGACGCTACGCCGCTCTCTGGCGGCGCAGCTGCCCGATTATATGGTGCCGTCGGCAATCATGGTGCTGGATCGGCTGCCGCTTACGCCGAATGGCAAGCTTGACTGGCGCGCCTTGCCAGTCCCCGACTTCACCCAGCAAAGTGGCCGGACGCCGAGAACCCCGCAAGAAGAGATCATGGCCGGGCTGTTCGGCCAAGTACTGAGGCTCGACTGGGTCGGTATCGATGACAGTTTTTTCGATTTGGGCGGACACTCGTTGCTCGGGACAGTCTTGATCAGTCTTATTCGTGCCAAACTCGGCGTCGAAATACCATTGCGCAGTTTGTTCGAAACGCCGACCGTCGCCGGTCTGACGGAAAGACTGGCGCAAGTCGGCCTCGCTCGTTTGCCGTTGCACCCGACCTAATTCAGCAATTACCCCCCAACCAGGGATTTACGCTATGACCAATCCGTTCGACGACGAAAATGGTGCCTTTTTCGTTTTGATTAACGATGAAAAGCAGCATTCATTGTGGCCCGTCTTCTCAGATATCCCAGTCGGCTGGCAGATTAGCTTCGGACCTGAAAACCGTAAAACCTGCCTCGAATATGTCGAAGCGAGTTGGACAGATATCCGGCCTGAGAGTCTGATCACGGCCATGCACGGTGATCAATGACGAGCGCGTTGCCCCCTGAAAATTTGAGATTCTGGGTATTGGGGATTTATTATCGTGGTTATGCTCGGTGTAGAGACGGTGGTAGCGGGATCAAGCGGCTTTGACGTAACCGACGGCTAGTGGCCCTATCCACGCATCCAAGATATGTAAAATCTGTTGTGACAGTCTAAGAATGACTATCGGAGTTTTTTAGTTAAATCTTTCTTTTTCTGATATTGGTGCGATTTTATGCGGTTATTTTTATATTTTTTCGGTATTTATTAAATATATGAGAGAATTATTCAAAATTTTGGCCAATTTCTATTTGCTGACCCCACCCCTCATAACAGACCGGGCCGCCGGATTTTCGTTCGGCGGCCCGGTTTTCTCAGGGGGTGGTGCGGTCTTACGCCCCCATCGCCTTCACGATTTCTTCGGTCATTTTCTTGGCGTCCCCGAACAGCATCATCGTGTTGGGGCGGAAGAATAGTTCGTTTTCGACCCCGGCATAACCCGACGCCATCGACCGTTTGATGAAGAGGACGGTTTTCGCCTTTTCCACATCGAGGATCGGCATGCCGTAAATCGCCGAGGTCGGGTCGGTTTTGGCGGCGGGGTTGGTCACGTCGTTGGCCCCGATCACGAAGGCGACGTCGGCGGTCGAGAAATCGCGGTTGATTTCTTCGAGTTCGAACACGTCTTCGTAAGGGACGTTGGCTTCGGCCAAGAGCACGTTCATGTGTCCCGGCATGCGGCCCGCCACGGGATGGATCGCGTAATGGACCGTCACCCCTTCTTTTTTCAACAGATCGCCCATTTCCCGCAAGGCATGCTGGGCCTGGGCCACGGCCATGCCGTAACCGGGCACGATGATCACGCTGGCGGCATTTTTCATGATGAAGGCGGCATCGTCGGCCGAGCCCGATTTCACCGTGCGATCCCCGCCGGGGCCGCCCGCCGCCGCCGTGCCGCCATCGGTGCCGAACCCGCCCAGGATCACGTTGAAGATCGACCGGTTCATGCCCTTGCACATGATATAGCTCAAGATCGCCCCGGACGAGCCGACCAGGGCCCCGGTGATGATCAAGAGCGGGTTGTTGAGGGTGAACCCGATCCCGCACGCCGCCCAACCGGAATAGCTGTTCAACATCGAAATCACGACCGGCATGTCCGCCCCGCCGATCGGCAGGATCAGCAACAGGCCGAGCGCCAAGGCGACGAGGATGATGAGCCAGAAATAAACCGGCGAAGAACTGGCCATCAACAGACCGAGCAAGACGAAGATCGCGATCCCAAGGGCGAGATTCAAGAGGTGCTGGCCCGCGAACACCAACGGCTTGCCGGAAATCAGGGCCTGCAACTTGGCAAAGGCCACGAGGGAACCCGTAAACGTAATGGCCCCGATCGCAATGCCGAGCCCCATCTCAAGCAGCGAGCCCGCATGGATATGGCCGGGCGTGCCGATGCCGTAGGTGATGGGGGCATAGAAGGCCGCAACCGCGACGAAGACGGCGGCGAGCCCCACGAGCGAGTGAAAGGCGGCGACCAATTGCGGCAATGCCGTCATCTCGATGCGCCGGGCGACCACGGCCCCGATCGTCCCGCCGATGGCAAGACCGATCACGATGAGCCAATAGCTTTGTACCAAGGGCGATGCCAAAGTGGTGACGATGGCGAGCGCCATGCCAACGATGCCGTAGGCATTGCCGGACCGGGCGGTTTCGGGACTGGAAAGACCGCGCAGGGCCATGATGAAGGCAATGGAGGCCGCAAGATACAGCAGCGACGATAGGGTTTCGTTCATGATGCGGCCCCCCTTACTTTTGTTTCTTTTTGAACATGGCGAGCATGCGCTGCGTCACGATGAACCCGCCGAAAATATTGATCCCGGCCAGGACCACGGCGAGAAATCCCATCACCTTGGAAAAGGTGAAATCCGCAGGACCGGCGGCGATCAAGGCCCCGACGATGATCACCGACGAGACGGCGTTCGTCACACTCATGAGTGGCGAATGCAGAGCCGGGGTGACGCGCCACACCACGTAATAGCCCACGAAGCAGGCCAGCACGAACACGGTCAGATAAAAGGTAAAGGGACTGCCGCCATGGGCGGCGGCGGCGGCTTGGGCGGCCAATTGGGCCGATAATTGGTCGAGACCGTCGGCCAGCGTATGGGCGTCCTTGCCGAGGGCACCCGCCTGTTGGGCAAGCGTATTGGGTTCCATGATGGGCATCTCCTCAGGCGGCGATCAAGGCGGGGTGCACGACGGCCCCATCGCGGGTCAGCAAGGTGGCGGCGATGATGGCGTCGCTCGGATCGATCTTGACGCTGGCCGCGTCCTTCTCGACCAAAAGGCCGAGGAAGGCGAGCAGGTTTTTGGCATAAAGGGTCGAGGCATCGGCGGCGATGCGCGAGGGCATATTGGCATAACCGACCAGCCGTACGCCGTTCGGCGTCACCACCACCTGACCCAACGTGCCGCCTTCGGCATTGCCGCCGGTCTCAATGGCAAGATCGACGATGACCGAACCCGGCTTCATATCGGCGATCATGGCCGATGTCACCAGGGTCGGGGCGCGTTTGCCGGGGATCTGGGCCGTGCAGATCACGATATCCTGCTTTTTCAGGACCTCATGGATCTTGTCCCGTTGGCGGCGTTGATAATCGGCATCCATTTCCTTGGCATAGCCCCCCGCCGTTTCGGCGGATTGGGCGGCGGCGGCATCCACCTCGATGAAGGTGGCACCTAAGGATTGGACCTGTTCCTTGGCGGCGGCGCGCACATCGAAGGCCGAAACGATGGCCCCAAGGCGCCGGGCGGTGGCAATCGCCTGCAAACCGGCCACTCCCGCCCCCATCACCGTGACGCGGGCAGGGGCGATGGTACCGGCCGCCGTCATCATCATCGGCATGGCATGGCCATATTCCATCGCCGCCTCGATCACGGCGCGATAGCCCGCAAGGTTCGATTGGCTGGACAAGACGTCCATCACCTGGGCGCGGGTGATGCGCGGCATCAGGTCCATGGAAAAGGCCGTCACACCCGCCTTGGCATAGGCCGTAACCTCGCCTTGATGCTGCAAGGGGGCGAGAATCCCGATCAGGACCGTTCCCGGTTTCAGAGAGGCGAGTTCGTCGATCCCGGCCTCGCCCGGCAATTGGGGGCGTTGAACCTTGAGGACGATCTGCGCATCGGCGCAGGCGGTGGCCGCATCGGGCGCAATCCGGGCACCGGCCGCCACATAGGCTGCATCGGGAAAAGTCGCGGCCACCCCGGCACCCGTCTCGATGATGACATCGAGACCGAGACCGATCATCTTCTTAACGGTCTCCGGCGAGGCTGCCACGCGCTTTTCGTGGGCGCGGGTCTCTTTTGTGATCGCAAGTTTCATCATGTGTCTTTGAGCCTCCCTAAAAGCAGACTTCGTCCCGTCGAACCAGCCGAAAGCGCGATAAAACCACCCGCCTGATACCCGGCTCGATCCGTCTCGTCCCACGACCGTCACAAGCTCGACCCAAGGGTCGCAGATCCTATTCGCAACCCAACCCTTGCCCGCGCCGGGGCGGGATACTCAATCCCGCACCCTTATCGTCATAACAGGTTTTACCACCCTCGCACGCGCAAAAAAACAAAATATATTTAATAATTTTATACCTATTTTAGGGTTAAAATATGTCAGTTCTTGCATAGTACACCCAAAAACGATCAAGAAAGGGCTGACACGCGGTGATTTTACCGAATTTTTGCCCAGATTCGGTTAAACTCATCCGGTTCTGCCCGTCACCGATGCAGACGATTCATTTTATCTGACCGCTTGGGCATGCTATGGCCTTGACCGGGGTCGGCAGACTGTCGGCACCCCGACCCAAACGCGACGGCGCAAGACCGACTTTGATCGATTATCCCCGATGGGAGCTTTGAGGATTGACGAAAAAACGGCAAAAATGCGGCTTGCCCGGAATAAAACCCGCCCCTATCCGTTATAGCCACAGTTCGGTCATCCTGGCGGTGTCCCTGTTGTGAGCGATTTATTCCGCGATCAACTCGTCGCCGCCTTGCCCCGGCTGCGGCGGTTCGCCCGTGGCCTGGCCGGATCGGCGTCACAAGCGGACGATCTCGTCCAAGCGGCATGCGAGCGGGCCCTCACCCGTCAGCATCAGTTTCAAGAGGGCACGCGTTTCGACAGTTGGATGTTTCGGATCGTCCAAACGATCTGGATCGACCAAATCAGGGCGCGCGACGTGCGCAAGGAAGACGCCGAAATCGAGGATGATCGCATCGGCTGCGACGAGCCGGTGCGCCGGATCGAAGCCCGGTTGGCCCTTGACGAGGTCCGCCGTGCGACGGCCCGGTTGCCAGCCGAACAACGGGCAGCTTTAATGCTCGTGACCGTCGATGGTTTGAGTTATAAAGAGGCGGCAGAGATCGCACAGGTTCCGGTGGGTACCATCATGAGCCGCCTCGCCCGCGCCCGGGTTGCGCTTGCCGCAATTTTGGAGCAGGGGGGTGGTCTTAGAGGGAGTACGGATGATGCAACGGCCGAGCGATGAAGAATTGGTGGCGTTTCTCGATGGCGAACTGGATGAAGCCGGTTTCGCCGCGATCGAATCCTGCCTCGATGCCGACCCGGAAACCCGCCGTCGCCTCGAAGCCCTGACCAGTGCGACGTTGCTTGTCCGCGAATCTTTCGATGCCGTCCTGCGCGAACCGGTTCCAGCCCGTCTCATCGCCGCCTGCACCCTGCCGCCCTCTCCGGCGGCGGAGACCCCGTCCGCCGCGATTTTCAGTTTTCCCAACCGACTGATGCAGCGCGCAACTCAGAAAAACGCCTATCGCGCCTGGTGGGGCGGGGCGGCGGCGGCGGCCGTTGCGGTGTTGGTGTTCGGTGGATCACTCGGTTATGTTGCACGCGGCCCTGTGACCGAGACCGACCCCAACAAGACGACGGCGGCGCAATCGACCGGTTGGATCGACAATATCGCGGGCTACCACACCCTGTTGATCAGCAGCACGTCCGGGGCCGACAATACGGTGTTCGACGTGCCGCCGGGCGATGAAAAGGCCCTGCCGGTCGATATCCTGATCCCCGATCTGAAGCCGTGGCGCCTGTCTTTCAAGGGGGCGCGCAAGATCGTGTCCGAGGGCAAGCCCGCCTATCAATTTTTCTATGGCACGGACGATCAATCCTTGGGTCCGATCACGGTGACGGTGACGACCACGAACCGTCCCGAGATGCAGCCGACCTTTGAACGGCGCGATTCGGTCAATTTGATGTATTGGCGTCATGGCGGCCATGGCTATGCCATCGTCGGCTCCGCCAACAAGGGATACATGTGGAATCTCTTGAAGGATATCGCCTATCAATTGAAGGCGATCTGAGCGCCATCATGGCTGTGGGGCCGAGTTTCGGCACCGAATTTCGTGCGGAATTTGAAACGTTGCTGCGGTGGCGGCGGGATGTGCGTCAGTTCAAGGTGGACCCGTTGCCGCCCGGACTTGTCGAGTCCCTGATCAGGGCATCCGCCGATTGCGCCCCGTCGGTCGGTTATAGCCAACCCTGGCGGTTCGTCTTGGTCGATACCCCGTCGGCGCGGGCGGCGATCAGGACGAATTTCGAAACGGAAAATCAGGCCGCCCTCGCCGATTACGCAGGCGAACGGGCCGCCCTTTATGCGCGGCTGAAATTGGCGGGTCTCGATCAGGCGCCCATCCATCTTGCCGTTTTTTGCGATGACCAAACCGAAACCGGCCACGGGCTCGGTCGCCGGACCATGGCGCAGATGCTGCCCTATTCGGTTGTGACGGCTGTTCATACGTTTTGGCTTTTGGCGCGCAGCCACGGTATCGGCGTCGGGTGGGTATCGATTCTGGACCCGGTGCAAGTCACGATCGACCTTGCCGTCCCAACCCATTGGCGGCTCATCGCCTATCTCTGCGTCGGATATCCCCTGACGCCGGACAGCCAACCGGAACTGCATCGCGCCGGATGGGAACAACCGGATCCTGCGGCTAAGGTCTTGTGGCACCGCTGACAGCCGATTTCCAGTTGTCTTCGCATTGGGTCTTGCAGGATTTGGTATTTATTAAAATGAATATTATTTGTGCTTAAAGCGATAATTAAATCCATTTCTGTTCAAAGAACGTAACTTATCGATCGTGTCGGTGGCGGATAGTTTGAAATCATCGCGCAATACCTGGGACAGGATGGCATATTCATTGCGCAAGGATGTGGAAAAAATTCCGGGATCGTCACTGCCCAAACAAACGGTCGGGCGGGGTTCGGTTTCATCGCCGGTGAGCCCCAACCAGCGGAAAATATGATGCTCGCTGAATTTTTCATAATGGCTGATCCGCACATTACTCGTCGGCAGGCTTTCGATGATCACGGTTCGTTTATTGAGATGCTCGATCGTTTGGCGTTGCAGTGCCAACAACGCCTCCGCCGGGTAGTCATCAGTCTTAACGCGGATCAATTCTTTGCCCCGTGCACGGTTCCGATGGCTATGACGGGCCAGAAAAATGTCGAAGAAGGAGTTATCCTTCTTTTCTGCCTTTAACAGGGCCAATTCCGCCTTGGTATGGCGATCGAATCGAACCTGATCGAAGTTCGTGCCGAAATATTCTGGCAGGTGTGCGAGGCGCGCGTCGAGACGGCGCAAGGCCCATGCCTGATGCAGGGCAATCGGCGAATGGGCCACCCCATAGATGGTGCGGCACCATGTTTCGATCTTTTCCGCCAGGGTGGCCAAGGTTTTCCCAAACCCGCCTTCTTGTTTCAGCAGATGATAGGCAAAGACGGCATCATCGAGTGCGTCTTCCGTGCGTTGCGCCACCTCCTCGCCGATGGTCTCCCGCCAGAGGGTGGGGCGGACGCCCAAGGCCGTGGCATGGCCGACCCGATCGCCATCTTTCAGATCGCAGAAATCGACGGCTTCCCAAACGGCGCGGATGCCGGCGGTCAGATGTTCGTAATCTTCGCCGCAATGAAAGGTTGCGTGGGGAATGCCGACGCGCCGCATCATCCGATAGAGGGGGGCAAACGGTTCCGGCGGGGCGTGCAATTCATTGGAGGCCGCGTCGATCCCATGCAGGAACCGACGGACCAGGGCGGAATGCGTGTAAATCCAGGCAATCATCCGGCCTTGATCGTCCAACCGACGGCGCAATCGCCCATAGCGGCATTGGGGGATGCCCTGCGATAACGGGGTCTTATCGCGTTCCTTGATGAAATGCACGACCAGGGACAGGGCGAGGCGTTTCGGTGCCGTGCCGGGCAGGGGGACCGTAGGGGATTCCGCGTCCGCCACCCGCCGATAACCGGGGTCGTCGCGGGTCAGGGCGGCGCAGGGCATCCCCTTATCCAGGCACGGCGGAACCTGCCCCCCGATCAGGTGCAGATGTTTTGCCCGTGGGCAGCGGTGACAGCGATAGGTCAGATAACCTTCGATGATCCGGGTGAGGAGCTTCAGGGTGCCGTCCCGGTCCTTCTTCGGGGCGAAGCGACCGTCGAGATGGGCAATATCGCCCCGATCCGAAACGGCGAGTTGGGCAAAGCGCCGCACATAATCTTTTTCAATGAGTTCCCGTGTGCCGGCATTGGTATATTTTTGAAATTGATCAAAGCCAAATTCGGTCTGTTGTTGCACCGACAGGCGGATGATCAGATGTTGCACCGACAGGGTAAAAAACAAACCATAGGCGACGGCCCCGGCAATGTCGGACCGCGTGTCCATCGCCGTAAAACAGGCCAGCAGCCAGATCGCTTCGGCATGCAGCGGTTCCAGGGTGGCGCGGGGCCAGCCGAGGTCAAGGTGCAGCCCCGTCACCGGATGCCGGTTTTCCAGGTGCGAGATTTCATCCGGCATTGCAGAGCCGATATGGCGGGTCGCAAGATACTGCACCCTGGCGAACGGATCGTGTGATTTGGGGGCGTCTTTATCCTGTCGCATCGGTGTGGCGATCAGGACGGACAGATAAGCCCGCACCCGCTGTGCCGCCTGCAAATAAAAATAGAGAGTGTGGGGTTTAAATTCAAAATCGATCTGATCGTATAACTCTCGGAGTTCTTTATTTTTCTGATAACTAACCTGAAGTTCGCGATAATAGTTTCTCGGTTTTCCCACTGCATCGATCCATACCAGATCGATTTCGGTACTGCCATTCAGATGCAGGTGGGATTCAACCAACCCGTCTTGATCGATGATCGGTTGCACCATGGTGAGCGGCGGCGACAGCAGGGCCGTATGGGCAAAGCATTGTCGGATGATCTTCAAACCCGCCGCATCGGCCCGCGTCCCGTGATGCTGGTATAGCCAATAGCTCGCAACGGCCAGGGGGGAAATCGCCGGTGCGGTTTGGTGCCAATGATCGAATTTTTCCGATTTGACCATCAGGCGGTCCTGCCGCCATTCCAGATGATCCTTCCCGATTGTGTCGAGACCGAAGCGCACCATATCCACCACGGTCTTGTTTTTGGGATCCCACCGCATGTCGCGATAGTTTTTATAAAAATGATCCGGGCGCTTTATGGCGGTTCGTCGTTCCAGAACGAAGAGGTGCCGGGCCCAATCCTCCGGGCTTGGCGGCGGCCCCCCTTCGTGCATTGCTTTCAATGAGGTGTAATCGGCGAACGCGGTGCGATAGAATAGACTGGGCATGCGCAATGACTCATTTGATTTCGGTAAATACTAATCAATATCATTTATTTTGATCAAGAATAGAAAGTTGATTTAAAAATTGATGAATATCTTCAAATGTATAAGCATCAATTTTATTTTTAATTTGAGAAGGTTTATTCCCAATTTCTTCTTGCAGAGATTTGTGTAGTTTAAGTAAATTTGTATTGGTTTTTATTAAATTATCCCAAATAGGGCATGTAAAAATAAACATAAAAAAATTCTCTGATTCTGATGTTTTATTATCTGTATACGAATTTAAATAATCAGGTTTTTCTTTTTTTAAGAATTTTTTTGATAAAAATTCATGCAAATTATTCGAATCAATTAATAAATCTTGATTTAAGCTCTCGAGATCTTTGTCATCATTTAAGTATGTTTCAATGGCAACAGAACTTAAAAATATAATTACGTGTTTAAACAAAAGATCTTCTGCATTAATTTTTTTTACCCTTTTCCCTTTTTTGTATTGAAGAATCTTTTTACTAAAATCGGTGTATTTCTCTAAAATACTTAATATGGTATCAGCTGGAATATGGATTTTTTTGTTATCCCAATATGAAAGCCAAGTTTCTATTGACGTAAAAAATTCATTTTTTGCGTTTATATTTAATTTAGATTCTTGACTATATTCTAAATTATCTGTTTCTGTGTTCGTTGTCGTTTGGTTTGATATTAAATCTGAGGATTGGTTTTGGTGGAAAGATGCAATAGTATGAATTTTTCCAAAAGCACTCATTTCAGTTATATTTCTAATTTTTCTTATTCTTTCTTCCTTATATGTGCTATCATATTTCTGATTTTGTGTAATTCTCAATGAAGAGAGTTCACCAATAAAAGCAATTAAACGTGGAAGACAAATATAATCATAAATGTGGTTTTCTTGATTTGAAATTCTTACTATTAATATCTTTAATATAAAGATAAAATCACTATTTAAAGATGCTTTTTGATCGTTTGCCTTTGTGTTTATATAATCTAATATATCAATATTTACTAATTCTAATGGTATTTTGTAAATTGATGCGGTTTTTAACATATTTTTACTGAAATTACTACCGACTTGCCATGAAATAATTCTTCCTATTGTATCTGTTAGGGGTTCTACATCATCTATTTTAGTGTGTTTGAACAAATTATCTAGGGTATTGGGATGATTTTTAATTAAACTGCTTAAAATACATACTTTTATCAAATAGTTAAAAATATTTTTTGTATTTTTTATATTTTTTTCGTAGATTATAGCATTCAACATTATGGTGATAAGGTTTATTTGATTTTTTTCCTCATGATTTGCCGTCAGACGTTCTAATGATGGTAGGTGATCCATTTGCATTAACCAATAAGCCAAGGTTGCTATCATTTGATCAGGATTTCCATCTTTTAATATTTTTATATTTAATCTTAAATGATCTGCATAATCAAAACCAATATTGACTAATGATTCTATAGCAATGTCCCGATCATAATAACTGATATTATCATATTGAGTACTCAATAAATTGCTACAGCCCCGTAATGTTTGTATAATTGTTCTGATGGGTTGATTTAGGAGCTGATCTCGGATCATGATTTTGTGAGAATTTTTCGTGATTCCGCAAACATTCTGTGCAAAATTCAGGAAAATCTGATTAATTGGAAGCTCTATTTTTTCATTGATGATTTTAAAATAAATCTGTTTTTGATCATAGTTATTTATATTTTGTTTTAATGTTTTTAATGATACTCGATTTTCAGGTTTTAAGATCTTGATCAGATATTGGTTTTGTAATTGTTCGACCATTTCTACAATTGAATCTAGTTTTGATTTGGTACTAGGCTTAGCGATCAGCCGTTCAGTCTTCAGAAAAGCCTTTCCAAATTGGTCCCATTGGGCGCGCCGCACTAATAAACTATAGAGGTTAATATCACCTGAAATGAGAATCTTGAGATTGGGGGCGGTTAAATATTTACGGATCGCTTCCAGCACGGGCCAGCCTTGTTCGAACCTTGTATCGACATCGTCGATGCCGAGAACGAATGCATCCTTCTTAAGTTTACTCAGTGCCGCATCGACAAAATAAACGAAGCGCCTTTCGAAATCGGCGTGGGCCTCGACCTTGTTCAAACCGGAATCCAGCACATAGAGTGGATCTTCCCAGGCTTCACTTTTCAAATGATTGGCGGCGATGCCGTCGAGAACCTGAACCCCGCAGGCCAAGTCGTTGAGGGCCTTTTGGTACTGCCGATCTTGTTCTGTGCCCGATCCCAGGGGCTCTGAGATTTTAACCGCCGTATGAATTCGATTGATGATCAGCAGCATGAAATTCTGCTTGGCATCGATCAGGGTCGGGTCGATCAGGCCGAGGCTGAAATAACGGGTCGTCTTGGGGCTGTTATGACCGACGGCACGGCTTAATTCATCCAATTTATTGTGTTCGATCGCATTCAACAGCGTGACCATCAGCGAGGTTTTGCCGTATCCGCGCCCGCCATTGATCATAATCGCATCGTGCGGGCGGTTCTGACGGATTTTGAGACCATCGCCTGCTTGCGGGCTTTCGGACCTTGCGCTGTCTAGTCCCTTTGGCAATAGTGTTAAGATATCGCGCAGGGCATCCTTTTGGATCGTGGCATCGCCGTCATAAACCGATGAGGTTTCGGGCTGCGTCAAGTCGATGATGGTTTTTTGTGTCTCAGACATGGGGCGATCCTGCGCGATGGGTAAACCGCATTCAGGGTCAAATAAATTAAGATTGTATTGATAGAATATTTTGTTTTTATTTTCAAAATTGATATTAAATACTATAGTATTTTTGAAATTTTCTTAAAATAAACAATATAAACTTATTGAAAATAATTTTTTTATTGTGATAAATTAAAATTTAATTTTAAAAGTAAATCAACTGATTTCATAGATTGAATTTAAGTCTATGTCATTTTTTTATATTTTAATTGATTTTAGCGGGGAGGAATTATCGAAAAAATCAATGATAAAGAGTATCGGGATTATTTCTTCATCGTGTTGGGGATTGCGATCGAAAGGGATGTGATCCGACGGACCGAGATCGCGACGGTGTGTTGTTTCGTCGCAATCTCGAACCGGCCATCGGGGCCGCGTGTGCGTGTCGTCAGGCGGGGCGCTGACCCAGCAAGCCACGGGCGATGACTTGGGCCTGGATTTCGGCGGCCCCTTCGAAAATATTCAAGATCCGGGCGTCGCACAGCACCCGGCTGATCTGATATTCAAGCGCATAGCCGTTGCCGCCATGGATCTGCAAGGCGTTGTCGGCATTGGCCCAGGCGACCCGTGCCGCCAAGAGTTTCGCCATCCCGGCTTCGATGTCGCAGCGCCGATCGGAATCTTTTTGCCGGGCGGCGAAATAGGTCAATTGGCGCGCCACCATGGTATCGACCGCCATCGCGGCGAGCTTGACCGCCACCCGTGGAAACGCGATCAGCGGGCGGCCGAATTGCACCCGGTCGAGCGCATAGCGCAGGCCCAGTTCCAGCGCGTTTTGCGCCACCCCCACGGCCCGCGCCGCCGTTTGCACCCGTGCGGATTCGAACGTCGCCATCAGTTGTTTGAAGCCGTGACCTTCGACCCCGCCCAACAGATTGGCGGCGGGCACGGTAAACCCGTCGAAGGCAATCTCGTATTCCTTCATCCCGCGATAGCCCAAGACCTTGATTTCGCCGCCGCTCATGCCCGGTGCGGGGAAGGGGGCGTCCTCGGTCCCGCGTGGTTTTTCCGCCAGGAACATGCTGAGCCCCCGATAGCCGGTTTCGGCCGGGTCCGTGCGGACCAGCAACGTCATCAGATCCGACCGGCCGGCATGGGTGATCCAGGTTTTGTTGCCGGTGATGCGATAGACATCGCCGTCCCGCACGGCGCGGGTGCGCAACGAGCCGAGATCGGAGCCCGTATTCGGTTCGGTAAAGACGGCGGTCGGCAAAATCGCCCCGGATGCGATTTCCGGCAGCCACCGTTGCTTCTGGGCCTCGGTCCCGCCCAAGCGGATGAGTTCGGCGGCGATTTCCGACCGGGTGCCGAGGGAACCGACGCCGATATAGGCGCGCGACAATTCTTCGGACACAAGGGCCATGGCGGTTTTGCCCAGGCCGTGTCCGCCATATTCTTCGGGAATGGTGAGGCCGAACACGCCGAGTTCGGCCATGGCTGTCACGACCGGCAAGGGAATGAGCGTGTCCTCAAGGTGCCATTCATGGGCAAAGGGTTCGACCGCGTCGGCACAAAACCGCTGAAACTGGTCGCGCACGAGGGTGAGCGTCTCGTCGAGGCCGAGGGCGCCGAACCCCGCCCCGTCGAACCCGCCGCCCACATGCTCGGCCAAGGCAAGTCTGAGATCGGATGCCGTGCCGCGTTTCATTAAGGTTCTGACCGACGGGCGATGGAAGCGGTCCAGATCCTGATCGGTGAGGCCAAGATCCGCCGGTCGGACGATTTCAAGCTGACTCATGGGCAGGCCGCCCGCGAGTTGGCCGAGATACTCGCCGAAGGCCGCCGTCAAGATCAATTGTTCGTAAGTGCCGAACGTCCCGGCTTCGTTGAGCTGTGCCGCCCAGGCGTGCATCTGGGTCAAGGCGGCACCGTAGGTCGCAACCCAGGCAAAGCCGTGAGCCGCGAATTGATGACGGTCGAGACGGGCGGCGTCCACAACCCCATCGGGTGCGACGCGGGCGGCAACAGCCGTGCGGGCGGCATCGACCAGATGGCCGACGCCGATCAGGGCGTCGGCGGTGAGGGCCAGTAAATCGGCGCGCCCGAGGGGGCTCTCGTGTAGGGTGGACATGGGACGGGTCTCGTGCGGTAGCGGCGGTTCAGGCGTAGATGGCATCTTCCAGGCTTTTCAGCCCCGGACGCTTTGCCTGGACCAACACGGCCATATTGCCGGGCTTGTGCTGATTGCGCAGCATCTTCGTATGGGCAAGCGGAATGTCGCGCCAGGCGAAGGCTTCGGACATACACGGATCGATCCGGCGTTCGACCACGAGGCGGTTCGCCTGACTGGCCTGGAGGAGGTTGGCGAAATGGCTGCCCTGGATGCGTTTTTGCCGCATCCAGACGAACCGCGCATCGAAGGTGAGGTTGAAACCCGTGGTCCCGGCGCAGAACACGACCATGCCACCGCGTTTCACCACGAAGCAGGAAACGGGGAAGGTCTGTTCGCCCGGATGTTCGAACACGAAATCGACATCGACCCCCTTGCCCGTGATGTCCCAGATCGCCTTGCCGAAGGCCCGGACCTTTTTCATGTAATCGGCATAACCGGCGACATCGTCCACATCGGGCAATTGGCCCCAGCAGTCGAATTGTTTACGGTTGATGATGCCCTTGGCCCCCAATTGGGTGACGAAATCGCGCTTGTCGTCTTCGGAAATGACGGCGATCGGGTTCGCCCCTGCGGTTGCGATCAGTTGGATCGCCATGGAGCCGAGCCCCCCCGCCGCCCCCCAGACGAGGACATTGTCGCCCGGTCGCAGGATGTGCGGGCGATGGCCGAACAGCATGCGATAGGCCGTGGCCAGGGTCAGGACGTAGCAACCGCTTTCTTCCCAGGTGAGATGCTGGGGACGGGGCATGAGTTGGCGGCCCTGAACCCGGCAGAATTGCGCGAAGGATCCGTCCGGCGTTTCATAGCCCCAGATCCGTTGACTGGGGGAAAACATCGGGTCGCCGCCATTGCATTCTTCGTCGTCGCCGTCATCTTGGTTGCAATGCACCACGACCTCGTCGCCGACTTTCCAGCGTTTCACCTTCGCCCCGACGGCCCAGACGACCCCGGCCGCGTCCGAGCCCGCCACGTGGAAATCGGCCTTATGCACGTCGAAGGGGGAAATGGGGCGGCCCAAGGCGGCCCAGATGCCGTTGTAATTGACCCCGGCCGCCATCACCATCACCAGAACCTCGTCCGGGGCAATGGTCGGGGTCGCAACCGCCTCGACCTGCATCGCGGTTTCCGGTTCGCCATGGCGTTCGCGCCGGATGGTCCAGGCATACATCCGGGCGGGCACATGGCCGAGCGGCGGAATTTCGCCGATTTCATAAAGATCCTTGATCGGGCGGTGCCGGGCGGCGTCGGTCGCCGTGTCCGCGCTCTCTGCCGCACCGTGGAGCCGAATGATATCTGCCGTCATAGCCATGACCTTCTCCTCGCCGACGCAAGCCTAGCCTTGAAACCCTTGATCTAAAGCGGTGGGAAAGGCGTGTGCGCTGCGGAAATTAATAACATGGGCCACATCTTGCATGCCATTTCATCCATTTGCAATGCAAAAAAATTAAGAATATTTCTTTTTTATCGAATTAATTATATTGTTTATTGCTTAACGTGCAAAATTCGCTTTGCTGCATCGCAATTAATGGGCATGGAGCCGATCCCATGTGCCTCGTATGATGCATAAGAATGAGTTGGCCCCATTGATCCGGGCGGCATGGAGCGGGAGAGCATAAATGGGTATGAAGCGTGATGAGCCGTGGCTGTTTCGGACATATTCCGGCCATTCATCGCCAGCCGCATCGAACGCGCTTTATCGCACCAATCTGGCACGCGGCCAGACGGGTCTCTCGGTCGCCTTCGATTTGCCGACGCAAACCGGTTATGACAGCGATCATGTCCTGGCGCGCGGCGAGGTCGGCAAGGTGGGGGTGCCGATCAGCCATCTGGGCGACATGCGCACCTTGTTCGACGGCATCCCCCTCGATCGGATGAACACATCGATGACGATCAACGCCACGGCCCCGTGGTTGTTGGCGCTTTATATCGCGTGTGCCGAAGAACAGGGGGCCGATCGCGCCAGTTTGCAGGGCACGGTGCAGAATGACATTCTGAAGGAATATCTCTCGCGCGGGACCTATATCTTTCCGCCGGGGCCGAGCCTGCGCCTGACGCAGGATGTGGCGGCCTTCACCTATCGGGCGGTGCCGAAATGGAACCCGCTCAATATCTGTTCGTATCACCTTCAGGAAGCCGGGGCGACGCCGGTACAGGAATTATCCTTTGCCCTTGCCAATGCCTGTGCGGTGCTGGATGCCGTGCGGGCCGGGGGACAGGTTCCTGCCGATGAATTTCCCCTCGTGGTGGGTCGGATCAGTTTTTTCGTGAATGCCGGGATCAAGTTCGTCGGCGAATTGTGCAAAATGCGGGCCTTCGTCGCCCTGTGGGATCGTCTCTGCCTGGAACGGTACGGCATTACAGAGGAAAAACACCGGCGCTTTCGCTATGGGGTGCAGGTCAATTCTTTGGGGCTGACCGAACAGCAGCCGGAAAATAACGTCTATCGCATCTTGATCGAGATGTTGGCCGTGGTTCTGTCGAAAAAGGCGCGGGCGCGGGCGGTGCAATTGCCGGCCTGGAACGAGGCGTTGGGTTTGCCGCGCCCCTGGGACCAGCAATGGAGTCTGCGTCTGCAACAAATCATGGCCTATGAAACCGACCTTTTAGACTATGGCGATCTGTTCGACGGTTCTGCTGTGATCGAGGCCAAGGTGGCGGCTCTCGTCGCCGAGGCGGCGGACGAACTCGACCGGATTACCGCCATGGGTGGGGCTGTGGCCGCGATCGATAATGGCTATATGAAACAACGGCTCGTCGAATCGAATGCTGCGCGGTTGGGGGCGATCGAGTCCGGCGAGCAAATTGTGGTCGGGGTAAACCGCTATACCGAAACGGCCCCCTCGCCGTTGACGACGGGGGAGGGCGGTGGGTTTCTCACCATCGACGCAGCGGTCGAAGACGAACAGATCGCCCGCCTCGTCGCCTGGCGCGCCGCGCGCGATCCGGCTGCGGTCGCGGCGGCCCTGGCGGCCGTGCGCACGGCGGCGATCACAGGGGCCAATATCATGGAACCGTCGATCGATGCGGCCAAGGCGGGGGTGACGACGGGGGAATGGGCGGCCGTGCTGCGCGCGGTGTTCGGCGAATATCGGGCACCGACGGGCGTCGCTCAGGCGAAGGCGTCTGCTGGCGGGCAGGATGCGGTGGCGGCCGTGCGGGCGCGGCTGGAGGCGGTCTCGGCGACGGTCGGGCGACGCCTGAAGATGCTGGTCGGCAAACCCGGCCTCGACGGGCACTCGAACGGGGCGGAACAGATTGCGTTGAAGGCGCGGGATGTCGGGTTCGAAGTGGTCTATGAAGGCATTCGCCTCACCCCGGCCGAGATCGTCAATGCCGCCTTGGAAGAGGGCGTGCATGTCGTCGGTCTTTCCATCTTATCGGGCAGTCATCTGGCCCTGGTGGGCGATGTCTTGATGCAGATGCGGGCGTCGGGCCTCGGCGACATTCCCCTCATCGTCGGCGGGATCATCCCGGCGGACGATGCGGCCTTTTTGTCGCAAGCCGGTGTCGCCCGGGTTTATACGCCGAAAGATTACGATCTGACGGGCATTATGGCGGATATCGTGGAATTGGTTGCAGATCGCGCGACTCATTGCCCGTGACCGTTGCTTGCCTGTCGCAGGTGGGGCTGGCAGAGTGCGCCAGCGTCGATGATCTGGAATGACCTGTCATGCAGCCTGCTGCCGAAGCCTTTATGAACACATATCGGACTGATTTCCAGCCGATGCTGAAACAGCGCGCGCGCACGTTTCAGCGGATTTTCGAAACGGCCCTCTCGACCGGTGCCGGGCCTGTCACGATCGTCGAGACGGGCACGTTGCGGGTTCTGGGCAATTGGGCCGATGGGCAAAGTTCCGCGATGTTCGATGCCTGCGTGCGGGCGGTCGGCGGGCAATTCATCTCGATCGACCTTTCTCTCTCGGCCTGTCTTACGTCGCTTGCGGCGACTTCGGCGGCGACGACGGTGATTTGGGGGGATTCCATTCCGGTCCTCTCGGCCCTGGGTCGCCATCTAAGGTGCCCGATCGACCTGCTTTATCTCGACTCTTTCGACGTAGATTTCAATCATGACGACCCATCGGCGGCCCATCATTTGAAGGAATTCGCGCTAGCTTGCCGGTATCTCGCCCCTTCGGCGGTGGTTGCCATCGACGATACGCTCCAATCGGCGCAGATCTATCGCGAAGATGGGGACGAGGATGGGCAGGTCGTCGTCCATGCGTGTGCTGCCCATAGCGGTAAGGGAAAATATCTTGCGGCCTATCTTGAGGCGCTTGGCTTTGTCCCCTTCGTCCGGGGCTATCAGATCGGATATCATCTGACCGATCACGGGTTTGCGGCGCCGCTCGACCCTGGCGGCGGGTTGGTCAATCCCTTGCCGGACCGTGCGCTGTTGATGAGTGCGAACCGATTCACCGTGCGCGACGGGCGGTTGCGCCAGGACGAATACGCCATCCCATTGGCGGGGCATGGGGGCCATCATGCGATTTTTGGGCCCTATATCGCCTTGCCTGCGGGCAATTATCGGTTCATGCCGGTCATGTCGTTCGACGCGCAAGCCCGCGCGGCACAATCGGGCCGCGTGACGTTGGAAATAACGGCGGCCGGGGTCATCCTGGCGGCGGCCCATGTGACGGTGCAGGATGTGACATCCATCCCCCATGTTTGCCTGTCCATTCACCTGACGGTGCCGCAGGATATGATCGAATGGCGTCTTCTCTATCGCGGGTTTGAGGGCGGCACCCTGACGTTCGGTGGGGTCTGGCTTGCCCCCGTGGCATGAGGGGGGTGCTTCTTTGCTATCCGTTGTTAAAGGAAGATGGGCGATGCTCGTCTCCTTCTGCCTCTGCTTTCCCTGCGTGACGACCGATAAGGACCAAGGATGTCCCCTGCATTGATGCGCCATGTCGCCGCCTGCAATCAGTTCGACCCGGCACAGTTTTTCCCTTTGATACTGGACGGGCGGCGGATCGGCTTCATCCATCGCGATCATCGCCCGATTTTGAAGGATCATCCGGCACTTTTTTCAGTGACGGATCGGGCGGTCCGTTTTGCCGAAACTCTGAAGGACGCAGCCTCGCGCACGGAGGCACTCGACGCGTTTACCGAGACCCTCATCGCCCGTGGGGTTTTGCATCATCGCCGCAATGAACCGTTCGGCATTACCGACGGCTGGGGCGGGCCGTTGCTGTTCGAGTTGGATCGCGGGGCCGTGCCGTTTTTCGGGACGCGGTCTTATGGGGTGCATTTGAATGGCCTTGCCCGGGATGGCGAGGGTCAAGCCTGTCTTTGGATCGGGACCCGTGCCCAGGACAAGAAGATCGCACCGGGCAAGCTTGACAATATCGTGGCGGGCGGCATCGGGTCCGGCTATGGCGCGTTCGAGACCTTGGTGAAGGAGGCCGACGAAGAAGCGGCCATGCCGGAATCCCTGACCCGGACGGCGCGTGCCGCCGGGGCGGTTTTCTATCGGATGGCGCTTGCCGAAGGGGTGCGGGACGATGTCCTCTTTGTCTACGATATCCATCTGCCGGACGATTTCGTGCCCCATAATCGCGATGGTGAAATGGCCCGGTTCGATCGATTGACGGTGCCGGACGTTCTGAACCGGGTGCGCACGGGGGATGAGTTCAAATTCAACGTCGCTTTGGTCGTGATCGATTTCGCCCTGCGCCATGGCTATATCACGCCGGAAGACCCGGAATTCGTGGCCCTTGCCTCTGGGCTTTATGGTGGGTTGGCGCATTTTTCGATCTAGGGCGATCCAAAAATGCCTTCTTCGGCAAAGCCGAGGCGGCGTCGGATTTCTGCGGCAGTGATCCCGTCCGCCCGCAGATCGCGCAGGCTGCGCGATCCGGCCCGTTTGGCAAGCCGGGTGCCGTTTTCATCTTCGATCAGGGCGTGATGGTGCCAAACCGGTACCGCGAGATCGAACAGCGCCTGAAGCAGCCGGTGGATCGGCGTGGCCGCGACGAGATCCTGGCCGCGCGTGACGAGATCGACTCCTTGCAGGTCATCGTCTAGCGTCACGGCCAGATGATAGCTGACCCCGATATCCTTGCGGGCCAACACCACGTCGCCGACCGCGTCGGGATCGACGGCGACGGTGCCCTGGCCAAGATCGCGCCAGGTGAGCGGCCCCGTTCGTTTGAGCGCCGCCCCCCCGTCGAGGCGCAAGGCATGCGGAACCCCCCGGCTCACGAGATCGCGGATCTGGGCCGGGTCGAGGGCGCGGCAGGTGCCGGGATAACGGGGATCCGGGCCGTGGGGGGCATGGGCGATCGATGGGGTACTGGATTTGGTTCTGGTACAAAAACACGGATAGAGGAGGCCCTCTTCCCGAAGCCGATCGAGATGGGCCCGATAGAATGCCCCCTGTTCCGATTGACGGCGCACGGGGGTGGGCCAGACGAGACCAAGCCACCGCAGATCCTCTTCAAGGGCCGTAACGAAGCCCGCCTTCGTGCGGACCGGGTCCAGATCTTCGATCCGCAACAAGAAGGTTCCGGTGGGACCGGCCGCGCGCGCGGCGAAGAGGGCGCTGTAGGCATGCCCCAGATGCAGGTATCCCGTAGGGCTCGGGGCGAAACGCGTGATCGGCATGCAGCACCGGATAAGCCTTTTCCTCGGGCCAGTAGAACGCTAAAACCAAGAACTGGCAAGCATAGAGCGCACAGTGAGACTTTAAAGGGGAATGGGTGATGGCAACACGGATCGACGGACCGCGCCGCGCACCGGCGGCGGGGGGTGCGGCAGATAGTCTCGTAATCTTTCTGCATGGTTATGGGGCGGATGGGCACGATCTCATCGATTTGGCCGAGCCGCTGGCGACCTTGTTGCCCCGGACGGCCTTTGCCTCGCCCCACGCCCCCGAACGATGCGAAATGTCGCCGATGGGATATCAATGGTTCAGTCTGCGCGGCATCGAGGCCGGGGTTGAATCGAGCGTGCGCGCCGCCGCCGCCGACGGGGCGGCCCCGATCCTCAGCGATTTCATCGCCAGTGAATTGGCACGTACCGGGGTCGGCCGGGATCGGTTGGTCCTGATCGGGTTTTCCCAAGGGGCGATGATGGCGCTCCATGTCGGGTTGCGTCTCGTGCCGCCGGTTGCGGGCATCATCGGCTTTTCCGGGATGTTGGTCGAGCCGGGCCGCCTGCTGCACGAGGCCCATGGGACGCCGCCGGTGTTGTTGGTCCATGGCATGGCCGATCCCGTCGTGCCGTTTGCCCTGATGGACAAGGCCGTCCAAGGGCTTGCCGCCGCCGGGATTGCGGCGACGGCGCTGGCCCGACCCGGTCTTGGCCATGGGATCGATCAGGAGGGGTTGGGGGCCGCCGCCCAGTTCCTGCGCCGGACCCTCGGTTAAGCTTTTACCGCGCGGCTTTTGCGCAAGGGGGTTGCCCCGGCACCGCCGGTTTGCCTGATCCTGTATCTCAGAAATTTTGCAAACCGGCGGCCGTGTGCGGGGTTAGGCTGGGGTCGTTTCGGGTGCGGCCGCGCGGCGCTCGAACACTTCCTTTGCGGCAAAGAGGCCGTTTAAGGCTGCCGGAAACCCGGCATAGACTGCCATCTGCATGATAATTTCCGTGATTTCATCCTGTGTCAGCCCGACATTCAGGCCCGCTTCGATATGGATTTTCAATTGTGGGGTCGCCGTGCCCAGCGCCGTTAGGGCCGCAATGGTCGCGATCTCACGGGCGCGCAGGTCGAGGCCGGGGCGGCTATAAATATCGCCGAATGGAAATTCCAAGAGATATGTTGCAAAATCGGGTGCGATGTCGGCCAGGGCCGCGACGACCCGTTCCCCGGCATTGCCATCGATGGCGGCAAGCGCGCGCCGCCCGCGTGTCAAGCGGTCCGTATCGGCGCGGTTTGTCTGTTCGGTCATGGTTTTTCATCCTCTGCTGAGCTGGCATAGCCGGCGATCTTGGTGTCGAGGACGAGAAGAGAAGCCTGGAGTTCGGCGATATGGGCACGGACGCGGTCGCGGTGACGTTCCAAAAGGGTGCGGCGTCCCGCAGTGGTGGCGGGGCCCTGTGCCCGCAGGTTTGCATAGACGCGCATGTCCCGGATCGGCATCCCGGTCGTGCGCAGACGATCTAGAAACGCGATCCAGTTCAAGATCGACGCATCATAGTCTCGGTGGCGCGATGGGGTGCGATCCGCATAGGGCAAGAGCCCGATCCGTTCGTAATAACGGATCGTATGCGCCGACAGTCCCGAGCGTTTTGCCAATTCGCCGATCTTCATGTGTCCTCACTCTCAAGGGCGACGCATCAATGGGTACAAGTTAGAGCGTTCTCTAAGTCAAGGGCCTTCGATGGGAAACGCGTCGGTCGATAAGGGGCGACTTGCCATCGTAAAGTGATTCAAAACTGTCATCATTCTATGATATGGTCCCACCCCTAATCAGATTGTTTGTCGGAGTGCCGTGCATGCGCCGTGCCCGCCCCCTCTCTGCAAGAGACCGTACCGCGCGCCCTGCAACCGGCAGGGGGGCGGACCATGGTCTCGTCTTGCTGCGGGGCTTGTGCGCGCTGCGGTGTTTTTTCGCTTGGACGCGATCGGGGGATCCTTCTTTTCATGGGTTGCTGAGGATATTGGCGGCTGATCAGGCCACCCATGGTGCCAGTAGTCGGCGCAGTCAACCCGCCGCCGTTTTCATGACCGCCATATCAAGGGCCGGACGCAAGTCTGGCCCTTTCTTTTTGGGACAGGATTGATGCTTGCTTTGCAAACCCTTGTGCTCAATGCCGATTATCGCCCGCTTTCCTATCACCCGCTTTCCTTATGGTCGTGGCGCGACGCGTTGACGGCCTTGATGATGGATCGGGTTGCCCTGGTGGCGAATTACGACACGGTGGCGCGTTCGCCGCGTTTCAGCATGCCGGTGCCGAGCGTGGTTGCCTTGAAACACTATAAGAAGCTCGATGGGTTTTTGGCCTTTACACGCTACAATATCTATCTGCGCGACGGTTTTACTTGCCAATATTGTGCCGAAGAGTTTCCGGCGGAGATGTTGACCTTCGATCACGTGATCCCGCGTTCGCGCGGGGGGCGCACGACCTGGGAAAATGTCGTTGCGGCCTGTGCGCATTGCAATCACGTCAAGGCGAACCGAACCCCGGAAGAAATCGGCATGCCCCTTTTGAAGCAGCCCTATCGCCCGACCAAGGCCGCCCTCTATCGCCGATCGCCCGATTTGCGCTATCGGGATTTTCACCATACCTGGGTCGATTATCTCTATTGGGATAGCGAACTTGATGCATAATTTTGCATGTTGAACCCAGGTCAACAACGAGTTGTTAGGAGATTTGCGATTATATGCACCCATAACAAGATTTTTTAATCGATCTGGGGGTATCGTCGCATGAAATTGTCGATCAAAACGAGAATATTTTTCGGCTTTGGCGTGCTGTTGCTCATGCTGGTCGGTGCTTCGGTCATCAGTGGCCGCTTGTTTAATGTGATCGATCGCGATTTTTCCGATTTTCGGGCCTCACAGGCGCGTGAAACCCGTGCGATCAACATCGATGCGGTGATGTCGAAGGTCCGTACGCGCGTCAATCAGTGGCTGCGCAGTGGCAATCCCGATTTTGCCAAGCAGGCCGACGACCTTCTGGCCCAGGATGCCTTGTTGGTCGATGAGGCCGTTGCCGGTGCCCGCACGCCGGAAGAAGCGAAAATTACGCAGGATATGAAGGGTGCCCTGACCGCCTATACGGTCAGTTGGAAATTCATGCAGGATATCATCGCCAAAGAGACGAAGCTTTATGCCGACGAGATTGAAAAGCCCGCCTATGGTCTGATCAAGGATCTGGCGCAACTGCGCGACGAGGCGATGAACGGCAACGATCCGGCGGCCCCGGGCCGGGCGAAGGCCCTGGTCGGTGTGAACGACGGATTGGTTGCGACCGTCTTTGACGTTGCCCGGTTTCGCAGAACTTCGGCCAAGGCCGATCTCGACATCGTGCGCGGGGATTTCGATCGTCTGACGGCGGCGCTCGGCACGCTCGATGCGCCCAAACTGTTGATGGGCGTCAAAACCCTGCGCCAGAACGTGGATCTTTTGGCGAAGACCGATGAAGAGCGTCTCACCCGGCTCGACAGTTGGACCAAGAACGAGGGCGAAGTGATGGCGACGACCTCTCTCGCCTTGCAAAAGCGCATCTCGGCCGAGGCCAAAGATGTCTTGGAAACCCTGTTGGATGCCATCAAGACGGGCCCACGCTCGCTCACCTTGTCGACGGGGGTGATTTTCGCCCTGGGGGTCGTGATCAGTCTGTTCTTGGCCCGGTCGATCACGGGACCGCTTGGCCGGTTGACCGATACGATGCTGCGCCTTGCGCGTGGCGAACGACAGATCCGGGTGAGCGATACGGAACGCGGCGATGAAATCGGCAGTATGGCGACGGCGCTGACGGTGTTTCAAGAAAATGCCGAAGCCGTGGTCGCCATGCGCGAGGAACAAGCCGAGCAGGCGGCGGCAGCCGAGGCGGAAAAACGCCAGATCATGGCCAATCTGGCGTTGGATTTCGAACGGCGCATCGGTTCGGTGGTGGATGACTTGTCCGGTGCGGCGGGCCTGTTGCAGACGACGGCGCAAGGCATGGTCGGGCATGCCACGACGACCGGATCGCGCAGTGCCGATGCGGTCACGTCCGTCGAGGTGGCGCGTGCCAATGTCGAAACCGTGGCGGCGGCGGCCGAGGAATTGTCCGCCTCCATTCGAGAAATCGGCCGTCAGGTCGATCACGCCTCCAGCATTTCAGCCACGGCCGAGGCGGATGGGGTGCGCACGAACGAGACCGTGACCGAACTTGCGGATGCGGCGCAACGGATCGGCGTGGTGGTCGAACTCATCAACAACATTGCCGCCCAGACCAATCTTCTGGCCTTGAATGCCACGATCGAGGCGGCGCGCGCGGGGGATGCCGGGCGCGGGTTTGCCGTGGTGGCGAGCGAGGTTAAGAGCTTGGCCGGGCAAACGGCCCAGGCGACCGATGAAATCCGCAGTCAGATCGACGCCATCCGGGCCAAAACCGAAACGGCGGTCGGGGCCATTCAAGGGTTCCAACGCACGACCAGTGAAATCAATGCCATTGCGACGACGATTGCCGCCGCCGTGGAACAGCAAACGGCGGCGACCCGCGAAATTGCCCGCAACGTCTTGGAAGCGGCCAATGAAACCAAGCGCGTCGTGCACAGCATCAACGGGGTTTCCGAAACCGTGGGCGAGACCGGCAGTGCCGCCGAACAGGTCCTGCACGCGGCGACCCGGATGGCCAGCCATACCAGCCAATTGCGCGATCAGGTGGCGGGTTTCCTGAACGAAATCAAGGCCGCCTGATCGATCACATTGTCATGCACGGCAAATAAAAAAGGCTGCCGCGATCTTGAGATCGCGGCAGCCTTCTTATTGAGCATGACCCCAAATACAGGGTTATGCCGACGGATTATTCCGGGTCTTTGATCGATTGGAAGGTCGGGCGGGCATGGATGCCCGCGACATAGGCGGCCAGTTTCGGATATTGGGCGGCATCGATGCCGTGACCGGCCATGGCTAGATTCACGAAATGGCAGGAAACGGCGATATCGGCCAGGGTCAGGCGATCGGCGACTAGATAGGGGCCGTTGATTTGGCTTTCAAGATAGCCGAACACGGTCGGGATCGCGGCGAGGCCAGCGGCCACTTCGTCCATGTTGGGCTCAAGGCCCAAGAGTTTCGGCTTTACCACGAGATTGCCGAACACCTTCCCGACGATGCCGAACAGCATGGAATCGGCGACTTCTTCAAACCACAAGGTCCGGGCATAATCGGCAAGATCGGTCGGCACCAGGGCCGGGGTCGGGTACTTGCGTTCGAGATAATGCGCGATGACCGAACTGTCGGCCAGTTTCAGATCGCCGTCGCGAAAACCGGGCAAAAGGCCGAAGGGGCTTGCCTCTAAAAAGGCCGGATGTTCGGCATGGGGGAAAAGCTTGACCTGTTCGGCGGTCAGGCCCTTTTCGGCGAGGACGAACAAGACCTTGCGCACGAACGGCGAAATGCAGGTACCATAGACGATCATGCTGACCCACTTTCTATGCTGGGATCGGGGGCCAGGGCGTTGGGGGCCACCAGTCCCGATCGGGGGAAATACGGCCAGACCATGATCCCTCTTCGTTGCAAAGGCAAGGCTTGTGTGGGGATGGATCGCACACGATGCCTGCGGGCGGGACCCATGCCATTTCCAGGCGGGCGGCGGGGCGGCCAACTTGGTATAAAAGGGCCGAGGATTTGCAGCAAAGGATGTGCGCCATGCCGATGACCCCCCACCATGAACGGCATTTCATGGCATCCGAAACCGTGCGCGACATCGTGATCGGCATGTCGGACGGGTTGACGGTGCCGTTTGCGCTGGCCGCCGGGTTGGCGGGGGCCGTCGATGGCACGGCGGTGGTGGTGACGGCGGGATTGGCCGAAATCGCGGCGGGGGCGATCGCCATGGGCCTGGGCGGCTACCTCGCCGCGCGCACCGATATCGATCATTACGCCTCTGAATATCGCCGGGAATGGCGCGAAACCCAGGACATGCCCGACGAAGAACGGCGCGAGGTGGCGGAAATCCTGGTCGATCAGGGTCTCGGCCCCGATCAGGCCGATCTGGTGGTGGCGGCGCTTGCCCAACATCCCGAAAAATGGGTCCGGTTCATGATGCGGTTCGAATTGGGCCTGGAAGAACCGGACCCCGCCCGTGCGCCCAAAAGTGCGCTCACCATCGGGGCCTCTTATATTGCGGGCGGTCTCATCCCGCTCTTGCCCTATTTCTTTTTTCCGACGGCGCGCGATGGGTTGGTGATTTCCGTGGCGACGACGCTGGCCGCCCTCGGCCTTTTCGGCGCGATCAAGGGCCGGATGACGGGGGTGCCGCCGACGAAGGCGGGCCTGCAAACCATGGCGATCGGCGGCATCGCGGCGGCAACCGCCTATGGGATCGCGGCGGCGGTGGGCGGGTGAGGCAATCACATTTTTTGAAGAGATTTGTAAATTGAATAAAATCTTATAATGATCTTATAACGGGATTTACACTATTTATGCATGCGTTTATATGATGATTTTCAAAAAATAGATTGACAAATCTACAAAATTACGCCAAAAGAATTCGAGCCCGTCGCTAGGTCATCCAAACTGTGCGACGAGCTCGAACCTTTAAAACTTTAGAGGACACATTATGAAAAACGAAGACGGGCCAATCGCCAAATTGGCAGTGGTCATCGCAGGAGTGCAACTCATCGTAAATATCCTCGATCTAATTTCGAGGCATTAACGATCATACGGGGCCCTGCATTTAGCTGGGCTCCGTACTGCCCCAATCTCATACGGGCAACTATAAGATCTACTAATTTGACGGCGCTGTCAATTGAAAAATATAAGTTTCTCATTGTGCACGTTTGCACGATCGTACATCAACATATATCCCGGTCCTATAGAACATATATCCCGGTCCTATAGATATGTGTCGGGAACGTATATCCGAACAGCAATAAGATATACGTGGAACTCACTTTTTGTTCCTCTATAAAATAATGTTACGAAACCAAGTGTCGAGTGCATTATGGATTGTTTTCTGCCTTGATTCTTAGGTTAAACCTTTGAATAAAATGGATTATTGTGTTTATATCTAAGCTGCCGCCCCGCGTTCGTCTCCGGCGTCCTCGGCCCCCAACGGGTCGGGGGTGAGTGAGAGGACCGGGCTTTGGCAGGGCATCGTGATGGTCAGGATCAGGCCGCCGGTGGGGGCGTTGGCGGCGGCGAGGGTGCCCGCCAGTTTGCCGGTGACGAGGTTATGGACGATGCTGAGGCCCAGGCCGCTGCCGCCGCGCCCGCGTTTTGTGGTGAAGAAGGGCTCGAAAATGCGGGAAAGATGATCCGGGCGCACGCCCGCCCCGTCATCGCGATAGGAAAGGCGCACGCGCCCCCCGTCCGGGACCGCCTCGATCGTGATCCGGCCCGCCCGATCGTCGGGAAACCCATGCATCAGGCTGTTCATGACGAAATTGGTGATGATTTGCGAGAGGACGCCCGGATAGGTGTCGAGGGCGATGCCGCGCGGACAGGCGATGGCGACCTGATGGCGGGTTTTGCGCAGTTGCGGGGCGAGGCTCGCCAGGATCGAGGTCAGATAATCGGCAAGATCGATGGTGCGGCGTTCCTCACTGACCTGATCGACCGAGATTTGCTTGAACCCGCTGATGAGATCGCTGGTCCGGCTGAGGTTGTGCACGATGATGTCGGCGGCCTCCACCGCCTCGTGGATGAAGCGATCGAGGGATGAGCGTTTGATCTGGCCCGTGGCGAGGTCGGCCCGGATCTGGCGGCTGGCCACGTCGAGATGGCTGCCGGCGGTGAGGGCGACGCCGACGGGGGTATTCACCTCATGGGCGATGCCCGCGACCAGCAGACCAAGGGCGGTGAGCCGGTCGGACCGGGCCAATTCATCCTGGGCCCGGCGCAATTCGGTGACGTCGGTCTGCATCAACAGCAGGCCGCCTTCTTTCGTGGTGAGGTGCCGGGTCAACAACACGCGGCCATCGTCGAGGACGCAGTGCCGGACCGGGGACGCGTCCGGCGCATTGGGCAGCGCGCAGTTTACTTGTTCACAATCTAATAGCGGGGCGAGCCCGTCATAGGCTTGGCCGGATTTCAGCCGATCCTTCAAATCGGGAAAGATCGCCAGGGTGGCCGCATTCCAAATCATCAGCCGCCCGCCCGCATCGAAGAGTTGGATGCCGCAATCCATACTATCGACCGCATCGCGCAGGCGCTGTTCGGCCCGGCGCACGGGGGTGACGTCGAGGAAGATGGCGATCGCAAGGCCGTCTTCGAGCGTGATGGTCCGGCGCAGCACCGTCTTGCCATTGTCGAGCCGCGTTTCCCGCCCGTCGCTGCTGTCGTTCTGCATCCATTGGCGGGCATAGGCTGCAAGCGCCGGTTCGTCGAGATGAGACAGGCTGGAGACTTGGCGCAGGGTTTCGACCACATGCTGCACCCGGTCGAGGCCGATCATCGCGGCCGGATTCGGCACGGGAAAGAGGGTGTTCAGCATCCGGTTGCGCACCGCGACGCGCCCGTCCGTGTCATAGACCACGACGCCGACCGGCAGGGCATCGATGATCCGGTTCAGCTTGGTTTCCCCGGCCCGGATCGCCAGTTCGGCCTGACGTTGGATCTGGACGGCTTGTTCCAGGGCGGCGGCGCGGGCCTGGGCATCGGTTTCGGCCTGCTTCATCGCGGTGACGTCGAGTTGAACCACCAATAATTTTCCGTTCGGCAATTCTTGGATATCGTCGCGCAGATAACGCCCGTCCGGCAAATGGCGCACCGTGCCGGTCCGCATGGCGGTGGGGGTGCGGTTCATCCAGCCCTGCACCTGGCCATCGTCGGGCGGCATCGTGGCGGGTCCGCGGCCCAAGGCCGCGAGGATGTGGCGGACCCTGTCTTCGCGCTCGATTGCGGGGATAGTGCCCGACAGGAATCCGGCCGGTTGCGCGTCTTGTCGGCTGTTTTGTTCCGTATCTCGTTCTGCGTTTTGGGCTTCGATTTCCTTGCTGGCCCCATTGCGCAGCAACAGATGATCCTCGGCGTCAAAGACCATGATGCCGACGGGCAGGGCTTCGATGAGATCGCTAAGATCGGCCTCGGCCGCGCGCAGGCGGGTAATATCCTGTTGCACGATGATGAGGCCGCCGCCTTGAATCTCGGCCCCCAAAATCCGCACGATCCGATCGTCCCAGGTTTGGGATTCGATTTCCGTCGCCTCGTTGTTCAACAGGGCGTCGAGCCGGATATCGACCATGGCCGCAACGTCGAGGTCGGGCATCGTGCCGCTATCGCGCATGCCGGTCCAATAAAGCCGCACGAAATCGCGCAGATGAATGCCGGGTTGCACCTCGTCCCGATTGCCCGGCCAATGGTCGCGCAAAATCCGGCGGTTGCGCACCCGAAGCCTGAGATCGGCATCGAACAGGACGACCCCGGCGGGCATGGCGTCGATCGCCTCTTTCAGGCGCTGCTCGGCGCCGAGCCGTTCGGCGATTTCCCGTTCCAAGTGACAGGTTCGTTCGATGACGCGCGCCTCCAATTCGGCCTTGGCCGCCATCAGGTCTTGATGGCTTTCATAGAGATCGCTGACATCGGACAAGGAGCCGGCCGACCGGATCACCCGGTGATCGGGGCCATAGACGATGCGGCCGCAAATTTCGACCCAGACCCAATGGCCGTCGGCATGGCGCAGGCGCAGGGTCAGGGTGATCCGGTCGGCCCGTTGCCGAATGATCTCGGCCACCGTATTGTCGTAGAGGATGCGATCGACCGGATGGGCGCGGCTATAAAGGATCGTGCGCACCCCGTTCAAGGATCCGACAGGTTCGCCCAAGAGGGCGTGGGCCTGATCCGACAGCCACATCCGCCCTGTTGCCACATCATGATCGAAATGACCCTGGGCACCCCAATCGACCAACAACCGATAGCGTTCTTTGATATATTGGTCGTGTGCTGCGTCGTTAGATGAAAAAAAATGACTAATAATTAAGAAAAATACTAAAAAAATCCAGATAAAGACGCCGATCAATGTCATGTTGTTCGCGATAAAATCGATGATCTCTATCGAATTTTCCATAATATTCTCCATCATCAAGCGGTTTTTTCATGATGAACGTCTGGAAATGTTTTTCTGATTTCTAAGAATTGATCGATATTTTTTTCCAGGATCTCGACCATGTCCGGGTCGAACTGACGGCCTTTTTGGTCCCGGATATAGGTCATGACGTGATCGAGGGGCCAGGCGGGTTTGTAGCCGCGTTCGCTTGCCAGCGCGTCGAACACGTCGGCCAAGGCCGCAATCCGGCCCGCCTCGCCGATGGCCTCGCCGCAGAGCCCCACGGGATAGCCCGTACCATCCCATTTTTCGTGATGTTGCAAGGCGATTTCGGCGGCAAGCCGCAGGATCGGCCGCCGGGATGAGGCCAGCAATTGGTGGCCGATCTCGGTATGGGTCTTCATCACCTGCCATTCCGCTTCGGTGAGGCGGCCCGGTTTGTTCAAAATCGCGTCGGGCACCCCGATCTTGCCCAAATCATGCAAGGGGGCCGCCATTTCGAGGGCGGCGACGGCTTTGTCGTCCCAGCCGCGCGCCTTGGCGATGAGACCGCAGAATTTCGCCACCCGCCGCACATGATTGCCGGTTTCGAGCGAGCGCCGTTCGACCGCCTCGGACAAGAGCAGGACGATATCTTTCTGGGCGTCTTCGATTTCCTTGCTGAGCAGCAGATTATGGAAGAAGAGGCCGACATTGCGGGCAAAGATCTGGGCCAGATGCAGGTCGACCTGATCGAGTTTGCGCACCCCCGACAGATAGACGACCGCCGCCCGGCCATCGCCCGCCCCGCAATAGGTCGTGAAGGTGCCGGGGCCTTCGATATTGGTTTTTTGCGCAAGGGCTTGGCGCAAATCGGCGATCACCGTCTCGGGGAGCACCTGATCCGCCTTTTTGCCGCCCATCCCGGCAAAGGTGCCGATCCCCGCCAAGACCTCGATCTCGTCGCCGTCGATCCGGGTGGCAAGGGCCCCCGTGCCGCAATAGACCGCACTCGAATCAAGATGCAGCAAGGCTGCCAATTGTTCGAGCACACCGCTTGAAAACCGTTCCAGCGAACTGATATGGCCGAGACTGGCCGTGGCTTCCAAAATCTGTTCAAGGCCGCGCCGGTTGCGTTCCAGCGCCATAATATCGCGATACGAGCGCAAATTCGCCTGAAGCAAGGTGGCGAGCTTTTGCGCGGTCAGTTCGGACTTTGCCTTGTAATCGTTGATATCGTACTGAACGATGACCGATTGTTCCGGGGCTTGGCCCGGTTGCCCCGTGCGCAGCACGATGCGCACGGCCTTGTTGGCGAGATCTTCGCGGATATGACGCACGAGGCAAAGCCCGGCATCGTCGGTTTCCATGACGACATCGAGCAGGATGAGCGCAATATCGCAATGGTCGGCCAGAATGCGCTTGGCCTCGGCGGCACTGAGCGCGTTCAACAGGGTAACGGGTTGCCCGTCGAACCGGCTCTGTCCCAGGGCCAAATGGGTGACGCGATGCACTTCCGCCTCGTCATCGACCACGAGGACTTTCCACGCAGTTGCAGGCAGTTCGGTCGGCGTATCTTCGGCTAAGAAGGCGATCCCGTCGATTGTCAAGCTCATCTCGCATCTATCCTTGTCATCCGATCGGGGGGTGTTGCCTGCCGCATCATCCGGGCTCCCCGCGTATCGCGACGATCTTCCAGTCATGACCACACGGTCTGTCGCGTTTGAAGAGGGGGATGCAACAGAGCGGATGGTTAAAATATAAAAACTCTCAGAATGAGAGGTTTTTCAAATCATCATTGATTATTGTGAGGCTAAACGCAGGCTTACTAACAGAGGATAAACGCTCGTACACCTGTTGGTATGATTTATATCTGAATGTATTTTTATAAATCTTATATTAATTAAATTTATTTTGTTTTTTTGGGCGATTTTTAATAAACGCTTATGATTTATCGTGGCTATAAGGTGTAAAAAACGCTATTTCTCTTGTTGGAAGAGATGCGGGGACGGACAAGCTCTCTGGGGGGCGATGGGGCAGGGCGGATCGGATGGCTTGACCGCACGCGGACAACCAAGCATGGTCCATGCACCGACCAATCCATCCCGGCGCGGATGGCGTGGTTTATCTTGCCTCTTCCACAGGATAGATGATGAGCACAGTTCGTCTTGGCCGCACCGATATCCACGTATCCCCCATCTGCCTCGGCACCATGACCTGGGGGCAGCAGAACAGCGAAGCCGAAGCCCACCAGCAATTATCCTATGCGCTGGATCGGGGCGTCAATTTCATCGATACGGCGGAAATGTATCCGGTGCCGCCGATGGCGGAAACCCAAGGCCGTACGGAAGCCTATATCGGGACCTGGTTTGCCGCACAGAAAAACCGGGATAAGGTGATTTTGGCGACCAAAGTCGCAGGACCGGCGCGCGATATGAGCCATATTCGCGGCGGCACCTCGCGGCTCGACCGGATCGGCATTCGCGCCGCCCTCCATGACAGTTTGCGGCGTCTGCAAACCGATTATGTCGATCTCTATCAGTTGCATTGGCCGGATCGACGGACGACGATTTTCGGTCAGACCCAGTATACCCACGATCTCGATCCCGATGAGGTCTCGATCGCCGATACGCTCGATGCGCTGGCCGAACTGGTGCGGGAAGGCAAGATCCGGGCGATCGGTCTGTCCAACGAAACCCCGTGGGGCACGATGCGGTTTCTGGCCTTGGCCGAACGGTTCAATCTGCCCCGGGTCGCCTCGATCCAGAACGCCTATAACCTTTTGACCCGCACCTTCGAGACGGGCCTTGCGGAAATTGCCTTGCGCGAGGATGTTGGGTTATTGCCCTATTCCCCACTCGCCGCCGGGGCCTTGACGGGCAAATATCTGCACGGGGCCCAACCGGAAGGGGCGCGCATGACCCTTTTCACCCGGTTCACCCGCTATAAGAAGCCGAAAGGGATTGAGGCGATCGAGAAATACGTCGCTTTGGCCAAGGCGCACGGCCTCGATCCGGCGCAGATGGCGCTTGCCTTCGTCAAGAGCCGCGCATTCGTGACATCGACCATCATCGGGGCGACCAGCCTCGCCCAATTGAAAACCAACATCGACGCGTTCGAGCTGTCGCTGTCGGATACTGTCCTAGCCGCGATCGAAGAGATTCATCTCGACTGCCCGACCCCCTGCCCGTAAGGCGGGGTTTGGTTGTAACGCCACATCCCCCCGCCATCGGATCGCCCCCCGATGGCGGGTATTGCGAGACGGGGCCTATTCTTCGAGTTCGATTCTTTCCATGTCTTCGTCGTCGAAGCCGAAATGATGGCCGATTTCATGGATCAGAACGTGACGGACGAGATCGGCCAGATCTTCGCCGGTTTCACACCAAAAATCCAATAGCGGCCGACGATAGAGAAAGATAATGTCGACATCGCTGTTCTGGGCCGGTCCGACCTTGTCCGGCATCGCGACCCCCTGATAAAGACCGAGCAGATCGAACGGGGTCTCGAGTTCCATATCCTTTTCGGTTTCCTCGTCGGGAAAATCATCGACTCGGATCACCAGATCCTTGATATGGCATGCCAATTCCTCAGGGATCGTCAGCAAGGCCGCCTGCGCCAAGGCTTCGATGTCGGCGGCACTCGGCGGCACGCGAGAGAAATCACTGGGCCCGTTATCGTTACCGGCGGTGGGGGGAATTAATGGCATGGTGTGCCTCATTGAGTGCAAGACGCGGTGGTAAGAGGATTTACCTGATTCCTCTCCCATGAAATGATCTTTAACACAATCCCGGACTTAACAGAAAGTTTCATCATGATCGATCGTCTGACCGATGCCGCCCTTGCCGATGCCTTGCCGGGCCTGCCCGGTTGGCAGGTCCGCGCGGACGGGCTTGCCCTCATCAAAGAGTTTCGGTTTGCGGATTTTTCCGAAGCCTTCGCCTTTATGACCCGGGTCGCCTTGGCGGCGGAGAAAGCCGACCATCATCCCGAATGGTCGAATGTCTATAACCGGGTCGCGATCACGCTCACGACCCATGATGCGGGTGGGCTGTCGGTGCGGGATCTCGCCCTGGCGCGTGCGATCGCGGCGTTCTAAGGCCGATCCGGTGCCGGGGCCTAGACGGATCCGGCACGAGTTTCGGCACCCCTTATTTCGGAGCCATGCGCAACGCCCCGTCAAGGCGGATCGTCTCGCCATTGATCATCGGGTTGTCGAGGATATGCAAGACGAGCTTGGCATATTCGTGGGGCAAGCCGAGGCGGCTTGGAAACGGGACCGTGGCCGCGAGACTGTCTTGCACCGCCTGGGGCATGCCCAGCAGCATGGGAGTGCCGAACAGGCCGGGGGCAATGGCGTTGACCCGCACGCCGCTGCGGGCGAGTTCGCGGGCGGCCGGTAGGGTCAAGGCCGCAACCCCGCCTTTCGAGGCCGCATAGCCCGCCTGACCGATCTGTCCCTCGAACGCCGCGATGGAGGCGGTCGAGATGATGACGCCGCGTTCGCCGTCATCGAGCGGGTCGAGGGCCGCCATCTCCCAGGCGGCAAGGCGCATCGTGTTGAAACTGCCGATTAGATTGACCCGGATCGTGCGTTCGAAATCGGCGAGCGGCATCGGCCCCTCGCGGCCGACGATGCGGGCGGCCGGGGCAATCCCGGCGCAATTGACCAGAATCCGGGCGGGGCCATGGGCAGTGCGGGCGCGGTCGAAGGCGGCTTCGGTCGAGGCGGCGTCGGTGACGTCGCAGGCCAATGCCAGACCGCCGATCTCGGCCGCCACGGACGTTGCGGCGGCCTCGTTTACGTCGAAGAGGGCGGTTTTGACCCCGGCTGCGGCAAGGGCGCGCGCGGTGGCCGCCCCCAAGCCTGACCCGGCCCCGGTGACGATGGCGGACAATCCTGAAATCTGCATCTCGATCCTCCCAATCGGGGGGCGATCCCCCTTGCTTTCTTGGGGTGATAGCCGAGAATGACGATTGGGAAAAGGGGGGATGACGATACCCGCCATCCCCGAGCCTACCCATAGGATGGCGGGTAGGGCGGTCAGACCCGTTCGATCAGGACCGCAATGCCTTGACCGATGCCGATGCACATCGACAGAACGCCGTACCGTCCGCCTGTGCGCGCAAGGTGGCGCGCCCCGGTGATCGCGAGCCGCCCGCCCGACGCACCCAGCGGGTGGCCGAGGGCGATGGCCCCCCCATTGGGGTTGAGCCGGGGGTCGTCGGCTGCGAGCCCCAAAAGTTTGGCGCAGCCCAAAACCTGCGTCGCGAAGGCCTCGTTGATTTCGATGAGATCGAGATCTTTCAGGCCGAGATCGTGGCGGGCCAGCAGTTTTTGAATGGCAGGCACGGGGCCGAGGCCCATCACGCGCGGGTCGACCCCGGCGACGGCCCCGCCGATCACCCGGGCGATGGGGGCAATCCCGGCTGCTTTGCCAGCCGCCGCCGATCCCACCAGTAAGGCGGCGGCCCCGTCATTGATCCCGGATGCATTGCCCGCCGTGACGGTGCCCCCGGCAAAGAGCGGTTTCAATTGACCCAGCTTTTCCAAGGCGGTTTCGGGCCTTGGATGTTCGTCGCGGGCGATGCGGGTGGTGCCCGATCGGGTTTTGATCTCGACCGGGGCGATTTCCTCGGCAAAAATCCCGGCCGCCTCGGCCCTTGCGGCCTTTTGTTGGGAATGCCAAGCGAAGAGGTCGCTCGCCTCGCGGCTGATGGCGTGATCGGCGGCGATATTGTCCGCCGTTTCCGGCATGCTGTCGGCCCCGAATTGGCGGGTGATGAGCGGGTTGGGAAAGCGCGCCCCCATGGTCGTATCGTAGATTTTCGTGTCGCGGGCATAGGCGGACTCGGCCTTGCTGAGCACGAAGGGGGCCCGGCTCATGCTTTCGACCCCGCCTGCAATGAACCAGGATCCGGCCCCGACATGACAGGCGCGTGCGGCGTCGAGGACGGCGGCAAGGCCGCTGCCGCACAGGCGATTGACGGTTTGCCCCGCGACGCCGACCGGCAAACCGGCCAAGAGGGCGCCATGACGGGCAACATTGCGGCTGTCTTCGCCGGCCTGACAGGTGCAGCCCGCAATCACGTCTTCGATCTGGTCGGGCGGAACCGGCGTGCGGGCCAGAACGGCCTGGATCACGCCCGCGAATAAATCGTCGGGTCGTACCCCCGCAAGCGATCCGGCATGGCGGCCGAAGGGGGTACGCAAGCCGTCATAGAGATAAGCGTCGAGCATGATCATTCTTCCACGGTGAGGAGCGAGACACGAAGCCGGGCCCGGCGCGTGAGCCACAAGGACGGGCGATAGCGCGGATCGCCGGTCGCCTCGGACAAGGCGCGCAAGATCGCGACGATGCGTCCGGGGCCGATGGCGTCGCCCCAGGCAAGCGGCCCTTTGGGATAGCCAAGGCCGAGGGCGACCGCCGCATCGATATCGGCGGGGGATGCGATTTGTTGCTGGGCGATTTCACAGGCGACATTGACGATGCTGGCCAAGACCCGCGGGGCGACGAAACCCGGACTGTCCTTCACGCGCGAGACGGGGAGACCGGTTGCGGCCATCAGGGCCAGGGCCGCATCGGCAAATTCCGGGCGCGTCACCGGGGTCGTCATGATCGTGCGCCGCCGGTCGAGACCGAACAGCAGATCGACCGCGACGCTGTGCGAGGGGTCGGCCCCAAGGGCAAGGGCGGCGGAGGTCGCATCGAGACCCAAGGGGGCCAGCAGACAGAGACTATCGACCCCCGGCTGATCGCCGGT